>VGIW01000030.1 GCA_016867715.1 Candidatus Eisenbacteria bacterium
CGCGGACGGGCAGCCCTTCGTTCCGCCCGTGCTCATCGTCGTCTGCGACAACACGGAGCTGTCCGAGGTCTTCTTCCGGAAGATCAGCGGCGAGCACGAGGTGGAGACCGCCGACGATGAGGGGAAGACCGTCAAGGTGAAGCGCTACGAGGCGAGCGCGATCCTTCCCGAGCTCGGCAACACCGAGACGGCGCAGCACACGATCCGCATCGACACCAAGCTCCTGAAGCAGATCGAGACGGAGGAAGGGGAGAGCAAGGACGAGGCGGCTCTCCGTCTCCGCGAGATCATCGACACCGTCGGGAAGCGCGGGAAGGCCGGCGAGCAAGTGCGCTGCATCGTCTCGGTTTCGATGCTGACCGAGGGGTGGGACGCGAACAACGTGACCCACGTTCTCGGCGTCCGTGCGTTCGGAAGCCAACTGCTGTGCGAGCAGGTCGTCGGGCGGGGCCTCCGAAGGATGAGCTACACGCCGGACCCGGAAACGGGGCTTTTGCATCCGGAGTACGTGGATGTGTACGGGATCCCCTTCTCGCTGATCCCGTTCAAGAAGGTCCCGTCCACGGCCGAGAAACCGACTCCTCCGTATCACGACGTTTATGCTGTCGAAGAAAAGGCCGCGTTCGAGATCCGGATGCCGAACGTCGAAAGCTACGTCTACGCACTTCGAGATTCCGGTATCCGGTGCGATGTCGAGTCGCTCGAGGATCTCATCATCGACCAGGAGCCCGGTGAGGTCTGGCTCGCTCCGACACGCGGCTACGTCGACAAGACAGAAACGCGGAAGGACGCGAGCGATTTCGTCCGGCAGACGCGGGATGAGTACTACAAATCCATCCGGCCCCAGCAGCTCGTCTTTCGACTCTCGCAGCTCATCCTGGAAGATCTCCTTCTGGGCTCCGAAGCGGAGCAGGAGGAGCGCGGCAAGGTCAAACTCCTCGCGCGTCATCAGCTCTTTCCCGAGATCGTGCGTATCGTGCAGGAGTACATCAAGAAGAAGGTCCGACTCCTGCCGGGCGTCGACGAGAGAGAGCTCGGGCTGGAACGATACGCGCGCCTCTTGCGAGAGCGGATTCGCGACAACATCCTTCCCGCCGCTGCATCGGACGAAGGGAAGCTCCTGCCGATTCTGAATTCATGGGAGCCCTATGCTACGACCGCCAACGTCAACTACAAGACCACGCGGCCGATCAAACGGCTCGTGAAGAGCCATCTCAACGCCGCGGTCCTTCGAAGCGACTGGGAGCGGCTCGCGATCGACGTGATGGAGGATCTGGATTGCGTCGAGTGCTTCACCCCGAACGACCGGCAGATCGGGCTCATGGTCCCCTACGAGCATGAGGAACATCCGCACGCCTACGAGCCGGACTTCATCGTGCGCCTCCAGAACAACACGCTGGTCATGCTCGAGATCAAGGGGAGAGCGGGGAGGATCCACGCGGAAGACCAGGTACATGCGAAGAACGCCGCCGCGAGGAAATGGGTCGCGGCGGTCAACAACCTCGGGAAGTACGGCCGCTGGGCGTTCGAAATCTGCGAGGACCCGGCGAAGCTCCGATCGATCCTTGAGAAGCACGCCGGGGTTCCCCAGCTCGTGAAGATCTTCCGCCACGCGGAGCCGACCCGCGAGACCGCGTGGAAAACGTGTGTCCCCCTCACGACGCTGCAGGCCGCAGCCGGTGCGTTCGGGGAAGAACAGCTCAGCCTCGACCGTTACGACGAGTGGCATGGCCGGTGGATCACATGGGACGATCCGCCGGAGTTCGAGGAAGGGATGTTCGTGGCGCAGGTCCACGGAAAGTCGATGGAGCCTCTGATCCCGTCCGGCGCGCACTGCCTCTTCCGCCCGCCGCGGGCCGGCACGCGCCAGGGCAAGATCCTTCTCGTCTGGCACTCCGGCATCACCGATCCCCACACCGGCGGCACCTACACGGTGAAAATCTACGAGAGCGAGAAACGCGGCGCCGACGAGGGCGAGTGGGAGCACGTCCGCATCACCCTCAAACCCAAGAACCCCGACTTCCCTCCGATCGTCCTCGAACCGAAGGACGAGGGCGAGGTGCGGGTGGTGGCGGAGTTCGTGGAGGTGGTGGGGTAGGCCCTTCCCGATCCGCGGGGTGAATCGTATGCACTACGGATAGAGCCATCAATCCACAGCGCGCGAGGGACGACCTAACCATATTCTCCACAAGTGGTTGCAAGCGTTTCCCCTCCCTGTTTCTTTCCGGTCCGGGCGTCATCTTTGGCCTTTCGGAGATGAGTTCGGACAGCTAGCATAAACCTGCTCGACGAGATGTCCACGCTCCCGGGGGCAGGTCTTGGTCGAGCGGAGAGGAGGTGACTTCCACGAACACCGGACCGACGTAAGAACGAGAGGACCAACCTCGAAGCAACTATTCGCCGCATAGAGCATACTACTGACTGCTGTCTTTTGTAGGTATATCGTTTCTACATTAAATGAGAGGGAACATGAAATGACGATTGTTCAGAACCATCTTCACCCGGTCCTCGCCGAGGACCGGAGAAAGGAAGCATGTCTTGGAAATTCTAATTCGGCGGCGAATTCGGAGTCTTCTTGCCAACGTCCCCTCGGTGTCGAACAAGGCGAGGATCTACTCCACAGAGAGTCGATTCGACTTTCGCTTCGCAATGGGGCTCCCACGATGGCTCATCGCCTGGGTTGCTATACTTTTCAAACGGATGTTCCATTAGGCCGATCGGGCACAGGTGGGGGGGCGCTTCGTGCCCCCCCATTTCCTGTGCAATGCCGGCAATTCTGGCGGAAATCCGGAAACGCCCTACCGAATTCACTGAGAACCGCCAGGACCTCCCCGAACCTCCCAGGTCCCGTCAAGAAGGGAACGTTCGCAACTTCGTCCGCATTCCCCCCGTCACTCTCAAGCTCCCCGTGCACAGCGCCTGGTCGCTCGGGAGCCGGGTCGTGGGCGGCATGGGGCCGCAGAGGAACCCGGCTCTGCTGCACGGGTCGCTGTTGGGAGCGGGAGTGAGGGGAGCGAGCCTCCAGGAAAGAGCGCCCGGAGCCTGACGATCCACCGGCTCCGCCCCCGGACATTGCCCTTGTCGTCTCCTCCACTCTTCTTGCGGCACGGTCTTTGCCGGCCCCTCAGCGGGGGGGGCGAGTCCCGGCCGGAGCGAGCATGAACATCGTCGCAGATGATCGGGAAGAGAACGCAGGAGTTGTCGAGAGCCTGCGGGAGATGAAAGATGTCCACGTCGAAATCCGACGCCTGCGGATTGGAGACTACCTGGTCGCCGGGAGGGTGCTCTTTGAACGGAAGACCCTGGCGGACTTCGCCGTCTCTCTCATCGACGGACGCCTCTTCCGGCAGTCCGCCTGGCTCGCCTACCAGATACTGCCGGCCGTCTACATCGTCGAAGGTGAGGCTTGCGACGCGATGAGGTGTGGGGTGAGTCGGGAGGCGATCCAAGGCGCTCTCGTCACGCTCAGCGTGATCTACGGCTTTCCCGTGATTCGCACAACGGATCCGAAAGAAAGCGCTCGGCTGATCTCCTACGCCTGCGACCAGATCGATCGGGCGAGAAGAGAAGCGATCGCCCGTCCGGGCTACCGTCCAAAGGGCAAACGGAAACGCCAGCTCTTCATCCTTCAAGGATTGCCGCAGGTGGGGCCCGTCCGAGCGCGGCTCCTCCTCGACGCTTTCGGGAGCGTGAGAGGGGTCTTCCTCGCCGGGCAAGATGAGCTCCGTCGCCTGAAGGGGATCGGCGAAGGGACCGCGGAGGCGATCGAATGGGCGGTCTCTGAGGGTTGAGTCGCTGTAGGAGCCGCGACGACAGCTGCCCCTACGGGGGCTCGTCGGTCACACCGAGGGACGGAGTCCCGCTCGCCGCAACATCCAGGTGAACCACGCGACGGACGCGACGACATCTCGAGTTTCATAGCCCGGCACCGGAACTGCTTCGTGAAGGAAGGATGGAGGCGAAGCGGATAGGGCGGCTCGGTGAGATGCTGATGTCTCGAGGGTGTGGCGGGCCTGAGGCCCTTGCCGATTCGAGCCTACAGGCGAAGCAACGCTCGGAGCCGATCCTTCACTTCAGTCCGGAGAGACTCGGGAGCTTTGCCGAGCTTGTGTTTGATCATCGCCTTGTGGATTGTATAGAGATTCCAGCAGAGGACCGTGAACGACACCTTGAGGCCGGTCTCCTTGAAGTCCGGATGGCTGTCGAGCACGGGCACGTTGTAGATACCGTGAATGAGTCGGGACGTGATCGGGATGAACACCGCATGTGAACTGGAAGGACTCCCCTCTCCGTCGGTCAGCGCGAGTAGCGTTCCCTCCAGAGGCTCCGCAATGAACACGGGACGCTTCTTGGCCTCCGGCTTGTCCGTGAAAGGGTACTCGACCAAGCAGATGTCGCCGGGGGAGAGTGGCATGTGCGCGCTTACTCGTAGATGTCTTCCGACTTATCCAGCCAGAAGTCGAGGCTACCCGATGCCTCGATCTTTCGCAGGTGAATCCAATCTTCCAGCGTTAGAACGCACTCGGGATTGAGAACCAGCGTCCAGTGTTCGGGAATGACCAGGTCAACGGACGGCCCGAGCGCACGATCGCGAGCGTCGTAGTCGATGGCGATTCCTGTCATTGGGCTCCCTCCTGTCGCACAACTCGAACATCCCGCCCGGCAACGTATTGCCCATCGAGGAAGAACGAAATTCTCACTCGTCCTGGACGGGGAACCCGCAGAGGGGGTAACCCGAAGTTGAGTTCGATCACGGACAACTTGTCCGGCGGACCCTTCACGGGACCGGACAGGCGACCGATCTCGATGCGGGGTTCGTCAAGATACTCGAGGACCAATTCTCCCTTGTGATCGTCCGAAGAGACTTCCGTAACGGCAACGAACACGTGAAAACCGGGCGTTTCGTTGCTCGGCCCGAGATTGATCGTGTTGAAGGTTCCGGCTATGTGAATCTTCTTCGAGCCTTCTTCTCGGAAGACCTTGTCCGCGATCAACATGGCAAGAAGGTACGCCGACATCTTCGGGCCGCCCCTTCCTCTTTCTCTCGGAAACTCCCGGGAATTCCTCGACGCCGCTTCTTGGTTGCCGACTCGGGCACAGGGGGCACTCATCTCGCCTGGAGTCCAAGGGCCTCTGCCAGGTTACCGCTCGGGAAGGGCCAGCAGACCCTCGGAGCCCCACCAGAACCCTTTGTGGCAAGTATCGGCCATGCGGATGCCGTCGTCAAGCCGCATCGCGCGGGGGGGCTGGCCAAGTTTGAGAGATCCTAGCGTGCGGGTCTGTTTCTTCTTCATCGCCGCACGCTCTAGGGGGACCCGGTCTGCCTCGTCAGCCTCGGGCTCTGAGCGACGGGTCTGAGGGACCAACCGAGCGCGGCGCATTGCGGGGAAGGCACATGCGAGTCTGCCCGGATAGAAAAAAAGGGCCGGCGAACCGGCCCTCTCTCTGTCGTGTTCGGCGGAGGTTACCAGCGACCGCGGCGGCCGCCGCCCCCCTGGTTCTCCCGGCGCGGCTGGGCCTCGCTCACCTTGAGGTTCCGCCCGCCCATGTCGTGGCCGTTCAGCGCGCGGATCGCGGCGGCCCCTTCCGCATCATCCATCTCGACAAAGCCGAACCCGCGCGGCCTGCCGGTCTCCCGGTCGGTGATCAGGCTGACCGAGCGGACGTTGCCGTGCTCTGCGAACAGCTCACGGATTTCATCCTCGGTCGCGTTGAAGGGAAGGTTGCCGACGTAGATCTTCATACGATCTCCAACTCCGTTCAGCCCCGAAACAAACTCACGCCCGCTCCGTCGAGCGCGGACCTTCCGCATGTTCGACCGGCGCGGGAACAACCCATCCCGCAGCGAGAAGCCTCGTGCTTTCCTGCGTTCGTGCTTGGGAACCAAACTCCATGACCGACCTTCGATTCATCGGGGGCTTACACGGCGAGTCGACTCGGCAGGAGAAACCCCAACACACCAGACAGAATATCGGCCTTTCCATGATTCTGTCAAGCCCCTTTGTCGGGCGGGGGGACCAGGTATCCGAGCCGAGAATCGCCGGTTGCCTGCCCTGGAGGCCGACGCAGCCGCCATTCGCCCCCCGGGCCATCTCACCGGGGGCGCTCGACGGCCGATAAGACACGTGCTATCCTGACGTTAGCCGCATCGACGATTCGATCCTCATCCGAAGGGAGGCCTCTCATGCGAGCCCACGGGACAGCCCTCGCCCTCGTCGCTCTTCTGGTCTCCACGGCGACGGCCGACATCCCCTTCCAGAGACAGGCCGTGCAGGAGGCGATCGTCCCTCCCGGGCGAGTCGAGGGAGGAACGGGAACCTGCTCCGTCGTCTACTACAACATCTGCTCCGGATGGTTCTGGCTCTGGTCCCCGTTTACCGATCGGGACGGACGGTGGATGGACCAAATCGGCGTCGTCTTCGACCTTCCGGAAGACTGCGGGAAAGTACCGGGATCGGAGTGCACCCATCTCGGCTTCTGGTGGTACTGGCGGTACACCCGTCCCGGGTACGGGTACACGCTCTCCTACCACCTGTGGAACGCGGACGACGGAAACTGCAAGGTGGGACCCGCGATCGGCGCGCTCTATCGACAGGACCCGGTCGAACGATGGAACTATTACCCTGGGCTCGGATCGACGACTTCCGACTACGTGACGATCACCGCCACGATGGACAAGGGGGCACTGCCCTATTGGGTGACCGACAACAACCACAAGAACGCCGCCGCTCCGATCCGGTGTGCGGGATGGCCGGGTCCGATCGAGAAGCATTCGTTCATCTTCGGCGAAGGCTACCAAGGCACGATCTGCCCGACTTACTACGTCGGCGACCAACTCGGTCCAGTGCAGTTCCTCATGAGAGCATCCTTCTCCTGTCCGGAAACGTCGATCGAACCCGCTTCCTGGGGGACGATCAAGAGCTTGTTCCGATAGACCGGGTCATGCGTGCGCGCGCGACTCCGCGGCGCGGCGGATCCCCTCGAGCATTCCAGCGAACACGATTCGATGGAGGGGAAGGACCGCGTACCAGTAGAGAAGCCCGGCGAGACCGCGCGGGAGGAAGCGGGCGGTCTGCGTGAGGCGCGTGCGCGCCGGGTTCGTTCCATCCGGTTCGATCGCGAAGGAGGGAAGACCCTCTCCCGGAAGCTCCATCTCGGCGCGAAGCTCGAGGAGGCGGCTTCTTTCGATCCCGGTCACGCGCCAGAAGTCGAGCGCGTCGCCGTAGCCGACGTTCTCCGGGTCGCGCCTTCCGCGGCGGAGACCCGGGCCCCCGGCAAGCCGGTCGAGAAGACCGCGCAATCGCCAGAGCGCGTCCGCCGCGTACCAACCGTTTCCCCCTCCGATCCGACAGACCGCGCGAAAGGTCTCCTCAGGGGTCGCGCGGAGAACGATCGCGCGGCGATCGTCGAAGACGGTTCCTCCCGACCAGTCCGGATCGCCGGGGAGAGGCCCCGCGTCGATCCAAGAGGTCTCGACCGTGCGCGCGGCCGTCCGTCCGAGGGCCGCCGCGATCGCCTCGCGCACCGACAGGAGCCTTTGAGGCATCAAGCGATGCGCCTCGTCGTTCCGGCAGACGACCCGGTTGCGGAGCCCCTCCGCGAGCGGCCGCGCGATCCGGTGGCTCACCGGAGTGACGAGATGGATCCATAGCGAGCTGAGGCGCGGCGTGAGAACAGGAACGGGAAGGACGATCCGGCGGCGAAGCCCTCTCTCTTCTTCCAGAATCCGCATGATCGTCTGGTACGAGAGGATGTCCGGTCCGCCGATGTCGAGCGTCCTTCCCGCGGTCTCCGGCGTCTCGAGCGCGGCGACGAGATAGTGAAGCACGTTCCGTATCGCGATCGGCTGCGCTTCCGTGCGGACCCAGCGCGGGGTGATCATCACGGGAAGACGCTCGACGAGATAGCGGAGGATCTCAAAGGACGCGGACCCGGACCCGATGATCATCGCCGCCCGAAAGACTGTCGTCGGAACTCCGGTGGAAGCGAGCGCCGTCTCGACCTCGCGTCTCGAGGCGAGGTGCTCGCTGAGACCCCGGCCCGTCTCCCCGAGACCGCCGAGGTAGAGGATGCGCGCAACCCGCGCGCGGGCGGCGGCGCGGGCGAAAACCTCCGCGAGCGCGCGATCCCGCGCGGCGTACTCCTCCCCCGCGGCGAGCATCGAGTGGACGAGATGGTAGGCCGCCGCAGAGCCACGCATCGAATCGGCGAGGAGATCCTCGTCCGCCGCGTCCCCTTCCACGACCGAGACCCCGGGGCGCCCGGCCCAGACGCGGCTCTCGAGCTTGCGCCGACTCCTCGCGAGGCACCGGACCTCGTACCCCGCTTCGAGGAGGCGCGGGACGAGACGCCCTCCGACATAGCCGGTCGCGCCGGTAAGAAAGACCGTTCCCCGGTTCGCGGAGCTCATCCTCCCATCCTCGCGCCCGCGCGCCGCCGCGCGAGCGATCGCTTGATACGAAAACAAAAGTCGCCGGCCCGGGCTTCGAATCGCGAGTGGACCAGGTTGCCGCCCGAACCGACGACGAGAAGAACCGCGGCGAGAACGACCCGCTCTTTCATGGTCTCTCTCGTTCGCTTTCGTTGGCGCGACCGGTGACCCGAGGGCAGCCGGCCTGCCGTTGTCTCTCGGACTCCCCGCTCGGCCAACCCGCGCGAAAGAGAACATCTATCGTGAACGCCCACCCCGTGGGTTGGGCGGAAACGCACTCGGGCGCGCGCGTCCTAGCCGACGTATGGCCATCGGACGCGCGCGACACCGGTCGGGGGGATTCGAAAGATCAGGCGAGCGCCGAGGAGAGCCTCTCGCCCCTTCGAACGCCCCCGAAGCCAGAGCCGGGAATCCCCGGGCGCTCTTCCTCTCCGAACCGACTGAAAGATCACGTGTTGCATCGACCAACCCCCCAACTTAGCCAGGATCATATAACGTTCATATCGTTCAATGTAAGCGATCCCTCGATTCTGTCAAGAGCGACACCAGGGGAAAAGAGGACTTGCAACTTCTTCTTTGGTAAGGCATATTTTCGAAGCGGGCGGGGAATGCGTTCCCGTTCCTGAAGGAATCCTGGGTTCAAATCGTTCAGGAGGAACGATGGAACGAACGATCTCACCGAAGGAGATGGCGGACGCGATCGGGGTTTCCGAGTCCTCGGTCAAGCGATGGGTGGACTGCGGCCGCATCGAGGCGGTCCGGACCGCGGGAGGGCACCGGCGCATCCCGGTCCCCTCGGTCGCGCGCTTCGTCCGCGAGACGCGGGCCTCTCTCGTGAAACCCGAGCTCGTCGGCCTCCACGACCTCCTGGCGATTCCTTCGCATACGAAGGAATGGGAGAACGAGAGCACCGACCTCTTCCGGTTCCTCGAGAGCGGGCAGGCGGCCGAGGCGAGGGGGCTCATCCTCTCGGCGTATCTTTCCGGGAGAAGCCTGGCGTCGATCGTCGACGGTCCGATCCGGTCCGCGATGGCGCGTCTCGGCGAGCTCTGGAAGCACGGCGCCGAGGGGATCCTCATCGAGCATCGGGCGACCGACATCTGCATCCAAGCGCTCGATCAGATCCGTCTTCTCATCTCGATCGGGAAGGACTCGCCGCGCGCGGTCGGCGGGGCTCCGTCGGGCGACCCGTACCTTCTTCCGTCGATGGCGACCGCGGCGGTGCTCGGCTCCGAGGGATACCAGGCGGTCAACCTCGGCCCGGACACGCCGGTCGACATTCTGCGAACCGCGGCGCGGTCGATGCGCCCCCGTATCGTTTGGCTCAGCGCGAGCGCGATCGAGAAGCCGCGGGAGCTCGCGGCCGAGGTCGCCTCGTTGCTCGGGACGCTCGCGGAGCTCGGCGCCGTTCTCGCCTTAGGAGGGACCGCCCGGGAGAAGCTCGCGCTCGACCCGCACCCGGCGCTCTTCATCGGATCGTCGATGGGGGAGCTCGCCGGATACGCCAGGGGACGAATCGCATCCGGGCCGCCGGCAGAGTAGGACGATCTTCCCAGAGTGTTCCGCGTCTTCCCCTCCCCTCTCCCCCCCCACCATCGCCGCCCCTCGTTTCAAGAGGAGACCGCGGACCGCCGATACTCGGTGAGGCGGAGCGCGCGACGCGCCCGCCGGCCCATCGACGGGGAGGTGGCCATGCGCTGTCCATCGTGCAGAAACACCCTCGCGGCAACGGACGCGGGGGCGGTCCGGCTCGACATCTGCCGCGGAGGTTGCGGCGGCGTCTGGTTCGATCGTTTCGAGCTCAAGAAACTGGACGAGCCTCACGAACCCGCCGGAGACGACCTCTTCGCAATCGAGCCGAAGGAATCGATCCCTGTCGACCCGAACAAGAGGCTCATGTGTGCGAGATGCCAAGAGCTCGTGATGATGCGCCACTACTTCTCCGTGCGGAAAGAGATCGAGATCGACGAGTGCCCCGGCTGCGGGGGGATCTGGCTCGATCACGGCGAGCTTGGAAAGATCCGGGATCTCTTCGGGTCCGAAGCGGAGAAGACGGAGGCGGCGCGCACGCGCTTCGCGGAGCTGTTCGACGAAGGGATGGAGAGGATGAGCGGCGAGACGCGCGAGAAGCGGAGGAAAGCGAGAACCTTCGCGAGGCTCTTCCGCTTCCTCTGCCCGAGCTATTACATGCCCGGAAAGCAGAGGTGGGGCGCGTTCTAGCCTGGATGACGCACGCGTCTTCGTCGCGAAAACGCGTGCATCATCCAGGCTAGCAAGACACGCCGCGAATCGATCATGACGACCGAGACCGTCGCCGCGCGGCGGTCTTCTTCTTTTCACGCCGGCGTCTCGCGTTTCGACTCCGAACCGGGGACGTGCTTGGTTGGAAGCTCGTCCTTCCGTTAGGATCGAGGGGGAGAGCCGAGGGACGGCTCTGAACGGCGATTGGATCGCGCACCTGGAAGCGATCGCGAGGGGCCTGTGGGAACCGCAGTCGAAATCGGCAAGGGAACCTGCTCGGACCCGCTCGTCTCGGGGCGGCTCGAGTGGCTCGCGACGAACGGGATCGGCGGGTACGCGTCGGGGACGGTGGCGGGGTTCCGCACGCGGCGCTACCACGGGCTTCTCGTCGCCGCCCGAAGACCCCCGCTCGGCCGCGCCCTCCTGGTTTCGAAGGCGGATGAGACGGTCCGCTACCAAGGTCTCTCCGTTCCTCTGTACGCGGACCACCGCATTCCGGGGGGGATCGGGCCCCCCGGCTTCGAGCGGATCGACCGTTTCCGTCTCGAGGGGACGACCCCCGCGTGGACCTTCACCGTCTCGGACGCGCTTCTCGAGAAGCGGATCTGGATGGAGCCGGGGGCGAACACGACCTATGTACGCTACGACCTTCTCCGCGCGTACGAGCCGCTGGAGCTCGCGATCGAGGTGTTCATCGATCGGAGGGACCATCACGCGACCACCGGCGCCGCCGAGCGATCGTTCACGGTCGAACCGATCGCGGGGGGCGCGTGCGCGCGGGAGGACGGGTCTATCCCATTCGTTTACATCACAAGCGATCGGATGACCGCGCGCGTCGAGACCGAGTGGCGGAAGGGGTTCTTTCTTCCGGCGGAGGGACGCCGGGGGCTCGATGCGACCGAGGATCTCTTTCTCGCCGCCCGATTTCGGATCGCGCTTCTCGCGGGCGAGTCGGCCGCGCTCGTCTTCTCCGCGAACGAGGGGGCCCAAACGGACGCCGCCGCGGCGCTCGAGCGGCGCCGCTCGCACGAGGAGGATGTGCTCGCGCGCGCGGCGGGCCTCCTCGGGCGCGCGGAAGGGCGCGAGAAGGAAGTCGAGCAGCTCGTTCTCGCCGCCGACCAGTTCGTGGTCGAGCGGACGGACGGCGCGAACGCTTCCGGGCGTTCGGTGATCGCCGGCTATCCCTGGTTCTCCGATTGGGGACGGGACACGATGATCGCGCTCCCGGGCCTCACGCTCGCCCCCGGGCGTCCCGAGATCGCGCGCACGATCCTCCTCACGTTCGCCCGCTTCATCGACCGCGGGATGCTGCCGAATCGTTTCCCCGACGAGGGGGAAGCGCCGGAATACAACACGGTCGACGCGACCCTCTGGTACTTCGAGGCGATCCGCGCCTACCACGAGGCGACCGGCGACGACGATCTTCTCGCCGAGCTGTTCCCGCGGCTCGTGGACATCCTCGATCGGCACGAGCAAGGAACGAGGTTCGGCATTCGAGTCGATCCAGCGGACGGGCTTCTCGCGGCGGGAGAGCCGGGCGTGCAGCTCACGTGGATGGACGCGAAGGTCGACGACTTCGTCGTCACGCCGCGGATCGGGAAGCCGGTCGAGGTGAACGCCCTCTGGTATCACGCGCTCCGCTCCGCCGCAGAGTTCGCGCGCGCGCTCGACCGGCCGAGCGGACGTTTCGGCGAGGCGGCCGACCGCGCGCGGGCCGGCTTCGAGCGCTTCTGGAGCGACGATCTCGGGCATTGCTACGACGTGATCGACGGGCCGGAGGGGAACGATCCCTCCCTCCGCCCGAACCAGCTTCTCGCCGCTTCTCTCGCGCACCGCCTGCTCGACGCCGCGCGCCGGAAGGCGATCGTGGATGCGTGCGCGAAGAAGCTCCTCACGCCGTACGGTCTCCGCTCGCTCGCCCCCGACCATCCCTCGTACGTCGGTCGCTATGGAGGGGACCGCCTCCGGCGCGACCAGGCGTACCACCAGGGGACCGTATGGGCGTGGCTCATCGGGCCTTTCGTGTCGGCCCACTTCCGCGTCTACCGGGACGCGGCTCTCGCCCGCTCCTTCCTCGAGCCGTTCTTCGGCCACCTCACCGAGCACGGCCTCGGATCGGCGAGCGAGATCTTCGACGGCGACCCGCCCTTTACGCCTCGAGGATGCATCGCTCAAGCATGGAGCGTGGCGGAGATTCTGCGCGTCTGGGCTGAGATCACGCGGTAGGAGGTCGCTTGCAGCGATCCGAGAGAGCTACTCCGGCCGGGTCGAGAAGACGAGCTCCAACCGGGCATCCGAGAGGCGGAGCGAAAACCCCCATCCGGCGATCCTCTGCTCGACCTTGACGAGGATCTCGTTCCACCCGGCTTTCAGTTCACCTATGAAGCGGTCCTGGTCGTCGTCCCAGCCGCGGTGAACCGGCCAGCGATGAACGCGCTCCCCGTTCAGCCAAACCTGTGCGCCGTCGTCGCTCCCGAACGAGAAGAGGGCGGAACGCGCGCGCGGGCTGAAAACCCAAACGGCGCCGTACGCGATGCGATGCGTTCCTTTCCCGATCGCGTCGCGAAGGTCGACGAAGCCGAGGGAGTCGGCGCGCGCCTCCTTCCATCGGACGTCCGCGCCGTCGATTCCTCGATAGACCGCGTCCGGGCGGATGCCTCCCGCTTCGTGCTCTCTCTCGGGCGCGTAAACCGTGTCGAACCTCGTGCACGCCGGGTCCTCGAACGGTCCCGCAACGAGCCATCTATCGATCGTCGGCTCGGTGAGCCTGAGGAGAACGCCCGAGACGATCCCCGAGAGCTTCCGATGCACCCACTCGCGGTTCTCGGTCATGTCCGGTTCCACCCAGGTCGACGGCCATACGGCGTGCGCACCCTCGAGCGGTTCGAGCGGCGTCGGAACCGTGCGGAACTCGATATCGAGACCGTTCCCTTCGAGAACCATCCTCACGGGGGGCGAGACGACCGCGGGGATCAGGCTGTCCGCCCCGCAGTCGACCGGATCGAGGAGGCGCTTCCCTTCAAGCCACGCTTCGATCCGCCCGAGGAGCGGGGCCTTCGCGTAGACGAGGGAGACGTCGTAGCGCCCCTCGGGGAGACCCTCAACATACCGAGGGCTTTTGTAGTAGAAGTTCAGGGTGTCGCGGTTCGTGCTCGGCGGGAAAACCCGCGGCGGGACGTGGACGTCCGAACCCGGAGCGTACCCGCTGTAGAGGAGGATGGGCGAGGGTCGTCCGGCCCATTCCGGCGCGAGCTCGGTCCATGTCGTCCAGCCGGTCTGGTTATCTTTGCCGTTTTCGCTGTACTCGCTGTCCCGGTTCACGATCCCCGTCATGTGCCTCGGAAAGACGGCGACGCGCCGAAGGAGACGCCCGCCCTCATGGGGGCTCGATCGCTTGCGCGGCTCGTGAGGCTCCGCTTGATACCAAAGCGCCACGGCCGAGTATCCGGCTTCCGGCTCGATCGCCCCGTCGCCGATCCCGAGCCGGAACAGGAGGGAGTCGGCGAAGGCGATCCGGTCGGAGAAGTGCCACCGGTACCCCGAAACGCGCGGCGCCGGATCTTCACGCTTGAACGAAACGCCGCTGAAGGGGAGCGGAACGCCGGGCCCGGCGAAGTACCACCCCGAGTTGAAGTAGTCCTCGGTCCCGGTGCCGCGGAGGGCGGAAGCCGTGTCGCCGTCCACGACCACCGTCTCGTCCCCCTCGAGGAACGAGGCGGTCCACCCACCGTGCGCGCTCACGACCGTGCCGATGTACGCTCCCCGTCCGCAGGCGCGAAGAACGGTGAACGAGGGGGTGTCGAGATACGGAACCCCTGCGTCGAACGGATCCGGCTGCCGCGCGTTCCATTCACTCCGAGAGGCGTGGAGCCTCATCCCGTCCGGCGAAACGTCCGCGGGCCGGAAGAGGACGCGAAGCCGCGCGCGGACTCTCTCACCCGAACCGTTGTGAAGAAGGAGATGCGCCCTCCGGAACGGCATTGGAAGCCGCAGGATCCCAACGTGCCCTCCAGAGAGAACCGCGACCGAGCGAACCCTCGCGGCCGCGAAGGCGCTCCCGAAGAGCTCGGCGAGAGGAACGTCGACCGATGCGGCTTCCGGGCGAAGAGGCTCGACCTCATCGTCCCACCATGCGAGAAGGCGCGTCCCCCTCCACGCGTGATGCGCCCCTTCGAGCGCGACTCGGAGCTCGAGGATCTCCCCCGGACGGTCGATCGCGCAGCCGGGCTTCCCGTCGGAGCGCGGGAAGGACCATCTCCCCCGACTCCCGAGCGTGTCCTCGACCACCTCGTCCCCTTTCCGCGTCTCCACCGTCCAGGGCATCTCCATCGTGACGGTGTCGGGGAGCGCGGCGATCTCCTCGCGCGCCCGCGCGAGACGCTCGCGATCCGAACGACGCGGCGGGAACGCGAAACTCTTTACTTTCGAACCTTTCGGGTATGCGTGCGCGTTGATTTGATAGAACCGGATCCCGTCCACGGTCGTGATCCGGATGCTCTTCGCGAAAGGGATCGGAACGTACGAGAAGTTGATCCCTCCGAATTGCCGGTCGCCTCCGACGAACGGCGCGACGAACGGCTCCCGATCGCCCGAGAAGAACTCGTCGATCGGGAGGTCGAGCGCCGGAGCTTCTTTCCCGTCGACATAGATCCGGATCCGCGTCGAGCGGCCGGGCCACGTCATCCAGATCCGCTTGACGCACCCGGGGCCGTCCATCTCGGCGAGGACATGCTCCCCGTTCTCGTCGATCCGAAGGCGAGAGAAGAGCCCCGAGAAGCCGTCGTCGTTTCCGCCGGTCCGGTCGTAGCTCGAGAACATCACGCTCTTCGCGGCGGGCGTCTCGGCGAGCCTCGAGAGATCCCCTCCGAGGAACTCCCACACGTCGACATCGGAGCCGCCTTCGACGCATCCTGCAAACAAGAGAAGAACGAGAGCGCCGCAACGAGCGATGAACGATCTCGGTCGGGTCACGACCGGCCCTCCCACCGCGCCCATTCTACACCACGATGCGCCGCATCGGGAATTCGGTACCTGATACCCTATTTCCGGGCTATGGCTCGACTGTTGGGAATGCTCCCTGCGAGGAAATCAGGTATCACGTACCGAATTCACCCTGCCCCGTCCCCGTCTCCGGAAGAAGGTCACTCCCAACGTCCGGCTCTTGCCACCCGAGAGCCTCATCTTGGCATCGTTGACCTGAAAGACAACCTGACGGTGCTCCTTCTTCCTCGCTCGGCGGGCCGACCTCCCCCTCGGGGCCTGATCGACGAGGCCGGGTACCCGCCCCCTCGATGATGGAGCCGAAGGCTCCCGCACCGGGGGGGCAGGTGGCCGAGCGATTGGAGCCGAGAACGCGCGGGGCGCGTTCGGAGGCGTCCCCGAGGGGGAGGTCGGCCTGCCGAGCGAGCCGTCCGAGAACGCGCGACGCGCGGCAACTCGCCGCTGAGCCCCCCCGTCTCCGGGACAAGACCGCGCCCGCCGTTCGATGACCGAGTTATGCCTGGAACATGCGGGCGGGGCGTCCGAACCGGACGCCCCGTGCGGGTGAGGATCGCTGAAAGGAGGAAACCGCCAGGCCCGCGCTATTCAAGCTCGTCCGTCACCTCGGCCGGGTTGCACGCCTTCGTCCACCGCCCGTGGAAGAACCCGCGCGGCTCCTCGATCCCATGCTGCGGGCGCGGCCCGCGCCACTCGCTCTTCCACACGCCGTGGAGCGATCCCTGAATCCCCGCCTCGTCCCGCCACACCCCGCGGAACCAACCGGCGTCCCGCTCGCGCCCCGGTCCCCACTTCCCTCGGAGAAGCCCCAGGAACTCGCCCGCCTCGCCGATGTACTTCCCGAAGAAGACGCGCATCCCGTCGTCGTCCACGCCCCAATGCCCGCGGAGAAACCCGCGGTTCGAACCATGCTGCGTCGTCCATCGCCCGCGGAACTCCCCGCCGTCGATCGCGCTTCGGATCCAGTGCCCCGAAACGAAACCGCGGCCGCACGGGTACTCCTCGAGCAGGAACGCGGCGACCGAAAACTGGTTTCCGATCGCGTCCACGTCGAACACCGTGTCGATCGAGACGAGCTCCTCCATCGCGAACGCCATCTGGAACGGACCGAGATCGATGGCCACTTGGTTATCCGAGCCGCCGGGCGAACCCGGGTTCGGATCGAGAACTGTAAGAACGATCCCGTCCCAGTGCGGCGCCGTCTCCGAAACCAGCTCGAGCACCCTGCGATCCGTACGCGGCCTCACGATCGAGTCGGTCCGCTCGAAGCGGAGCGCCCTCTCTGCGAAGATCGCGCCGGTGTCGACCGCGATCGATCCGCTCCAATCAGTGACCACCGTGTTCGACGAGTCGCCGTGGAGCATCCCCCAGGCGATCCGAAGCACATAAACATCCGTTGTCTGAAGCGCTCCGAGCGCGACGACCTCCGGCATCTCCTCCACCGGATCCTCCGCCGGCTCTCCGTCCTCCGCCTCCGCCTTCAGCTGCACATCGCCGAACGCCTCCGCCTCGTCCGTCATCGTGTACCCGCCGAACTCCGCGTTCAGATCGCCCCCCTCGTCGCCGCCGGGATCCTGAGTTCTCGTCCCCGAAGGGGAGTTCTCGCCGCATCCCGCAAGAGCGAGCGCGAGAACGAGCGCGAAAACAACCGCCGCTGGAATCGTACTCTTCATGCGCCTCATCGTGCTGCCTCCTAGCGCGCCGGCTTCGCCGCCGGGTTCGGGTTCGTCGCGTCCGGTCCGACGGAGAGCAAGCTTCGTTCCCGTCCGAGCTCGTCACGAATAAGCGTGTGTATCTGCTGGTATTACAATGTTTTACAGTGGCGTTCCGGCGCAGCCGCCGCGAGAGGCGGGTGCCCGAGCGGCGGAGGTCGTACGCACGACCGGCGCGAGCGAACGATCTCGTGCGGGCTATCGCTTGGGACGCTCAGCGATCGAGGAGAGGGAGCCGCACCTCCTTGTCCATCTCGCGGGCGAGCGACCCCTCGAGCCGCTCGATGAAGATCTCCCCGGTCACGCTCACGATCCCGGAAAAGAGATGCCCCCCGCGGCACTCGAAGCCTGCGTTCCCGAGGATGACATGAACGTGCGGGAGCGGCGATCCGTCCCTCAGGCTGAGGTTCCCTTGGAGGGAGAGGAGCTCCCAGCTCCCGGGGAGGGTTCCGCGCAAGTATTCCTTTCTCTCGACGTCGAAGAAGCCGATCTCCGCGTCGCGGAGGGCGCCGATTCCGGAGACGCGCCCCGCCTCGACTTTCTTCTCCGCGGCGACGGTCCGAAGAACCTCCATCACATCCTCGCCCCGATCGACTCGGACGAGGAGCCGCTTCCCCCCTTCGAACTCCCAGACCTTCATCGCGACCTCCGTCCGTGGGTTTCCGCGAGCATACCACGCCCCGAGCGGAGGGCGTCCGCGCGAGATGCGTACTCCTCGCCACGGTCTTCGTGATATAAGAGAAGCCGAGATGCGAGCGAACGACCGTTTCGAATCACGAGCGCTTCCGCTCCTCCTCTTCGTCCTCGCCCTCGCCTTGAGGCTCGGACATGTCGCCTCGCTTCGCGCGCTTCCCAGCTTCGAGCATCCCTATGAGGGACTCGACGCCGAGCTTTACACCAAGCTCGCCCTCTCGATCGCGAACGGGAACCTCTTCCCGAGCGGGATCATCGACGCCGCCCCGCTCTACGCCTATTGGCTCGCGGCGTTCGTCCGGATCGCCGGCGATGGGACGCTCGCCCCGCGACTCGCGCAGGCGGTTCTCGGCGCCCTCGCGGCGCCTCTTCTCTGGTCGGCCGGGAGGCGCTTCTCCGGCGCGGGCGCCGGGCTCTTCGCAGGAGTCGCCGCCGCCGTCTCCCCTCTCTTCATCCTCTACGAGGGGAGCCTCCAGAGCGCGGCGCTCGTCCCCTTTCTCACCTCTCTCCTTCTCGCTTCTCTTCTCGCGGTCCGCCCCGGCCCTCTCTCGTCGTCCGCTTCGGGCCTCCTCCTCGGTATTTTAAGTCTCAACCGCCCGGACCTTCTCGCGCTGATCCTTCTCTTCCCTCTCTGGCTTCTGGTCCGCGCCGGGCGCCGGTGCGCGATCGCCCTACTCGCGGGGGCGCTTCTCCCGGTCGTCCCCTTCGCCGCAGCGGCCTCCGTTCGCGCGGGCGGCCTCGTACCGCTCACCGCCCACGGCGGCATCCACTTCCTCATCGGGAACCACGAGGGGGCCGATGGAACCCTCTCGCCGGTCGAGGGGATCCGGCCGACGCCGGAAGGCTTCGCCCGGGACGCGCGCGCTCTCGCGAGAAAAGAGACAGGGGGCGATCTTTCCCACGCGGAGGCCTCGCGCTTCTTCTTCCGGAAGGGAGCCGCGTGGATCGTTTCGCACCCAAAGGATTTTCTCGATCTCCTCGGACGGAAGACGATTCTCTTCTGGAACGACTACGAGATCCCGAACAACGAGGACCTCTACTTCCTGAGGAAGCACTCGCCGGCTCTCGATCTGCCGATCCCGTTCTTCGGGATCGTCGCGGCGCTCGCGATGTTCGGCCTCCTCTCGGGAACTCTCCGAGAGGGCTCCCGCCCGCTTCTCGCCCTTCTCGTTCTCGCCGTTTTCGCCGGCGGGCTTCTCTTCTTCGTCACCGGAAGGTATCGCCTTCCGGCGCTCCCCGCCCTTCTTCTCCTCGCAGGAAGCGGGTGCGCGGCATGGGGGCGCGCGGTTCGCGAGCGTAAGAGGAGCGCGCTCCTTCTTCTTCCTCTCCTCGCCTTCACGAACCTCCCCGTGCGGCGTTTCGACGCCGCGGCCGCGGAGTCGCGCATGGCGAGCTCGTATCTCGCGGCAGGAGATCTCCGCTCGGCCGAGGAAGCCTACCGCCGGGCGGAACGGGCGCATCCCGGCTTCCCCGAGGCGCGGCGCGGGCTCGCGCGGATCCTGGCCGAGAGAGGGGAAGCCGACGAGGCGATCCGTCTTCACCGCGATCTCGCGAGGGACGGGAGAGAGAAAAAACGCGCGCGGGCCGATCTCGCTTCGCTTCTCGCGCGAACCGGCCGCACCGAGAAGGCGATCGCGCTTCTCGACTCGATCGTCGCCGAGAACCCCTCGGACGCCGTCTCCCTCGCCAACCTCGGAGCCGCGCGCATGAGTCAGGGAGAGGACGCTCTCGCGGAGGAGCTTCTCCGAAGAGCGATCACGCTCGATCCGGAGTCGCCCGAGGCGCATCTCAACCTCGCGCTCCTCAAGACGCGCCAGGGAAGGCCGGAGGAGGCGATCCGGCTCTTCGAGCGCCATCTCGAGATCGATCCTCTCTCGGAACGCGGGCTCTTCAACTCCGGCGTCGCGCGCGCGATGAGCGGCGATCCGGAGGGGGCGATTCGGGATTGGGAACGGCTTCGCACGATCCGTCCCGAATACCCGAACCTCGAGGCGAACCTCGCGCGGGCGCGGGAGCTTCTCGGCGGACGGCCGTAGGTTGGATCAGGCGGAAAGGAAACGCGCATCGCGCGCCGCGGTCTCTTCGAGAAGCCGGGCGATCGGCTCGATCCCCGCGAGATCCTCTTTATCGAAATCATCGACGTTGCGACTATCGATGTCGAGAACACCCCATACGAAGCCCGAGGGCGCGCGAAGCGGGATCACGATCTCGGAGCGGCTTTCCGGGTCGCACGCGATGTGTCCGGGGAACGCGTGCACGTCGGGCACGACGAGGGCTTCGTTCTTCTCCCATGCGGTCCCGCAAACGCCCCTTCCCCGGGCGATCCGCACGCAGGCGGGCCTGCCCTGGAACGGTCCAAGCACGAGCTCATCCCCCGAGACCCGATAGAACCCGACCCACGAGAAGGGAAGCGCCTCGAAGAGAATCGCCGCCGCGTTGGCGAGGTTCGCGACGGCGTCGTTCTCCCCATCCGCGACGGAGCGGATCTCCTCGAGCGCCCACCGATACGCTTTCAGTCGGTCCCGTTCCATGCGCGTCCCTCCAAGAGAAAGAGCCGGTGCGGGGCTTTCCCTTCCCCGCGCCGGCCCGCATCGTATCAGGAAGAACCGAACGCCGCTACAGCGTGGCCTCGCCCGGTTGCCATTCGACCGGACAGTTCGCGCCGGTCTGGAGCGCGGCGAGCACGCGGAGGGTCTCCTTGACGCTGCGCCCGACGCCGTCGTCGTGCACGAGCATGTAGCGCAGAATCCCGTCCGGGTCGATGATGAACGTGCCGCGAAGCGCGTATCCCTTCTCCTCGAGAAGCACGCCGTACGCCCGCGCGGCCTCCTTCGTGAGATCGGAGAGAAGAGGATACTCGAGCGTTCCGAGCCCGTGATCGCGCCAGGCCTTGTGGGAGAAGAAGCTGTCGATGCTGACCCCGAGGATCTCCGCGTTCAGCTTCTTGAACTCCTTGTAGGCTCTGTTGAAGCCGGTGATCTCCGTCGGGCAGACGAAGGTAAAGTCGAGCGGATAGAAGTACAACACGATCCATCGGCCGCGATAGTCGGACAAGGCGATCTCTTTCGCGTCCTCTTCCTTCCCGACCAGCCCGGGCAGCTTGAAATCGGGCGCGTGCGATCCGACCTGTACTCTCGTCATTCGTATCCCCCTCCTCTTGGGACGGCGGACCGCGGGAACGGAACGGCCGCCGGTTTCGTTCGGGTGAGCGGATTCGGGGTCTCAGTGGGACCCGGCTGCGGAAAAATGTACAAAACTGTCTCATCCGGGGCAAATCGCGCGCCGGAGGGCCGAGAGGCTTTTTCGCGTAACCCAAAGAGCGGATTGACATTCCGTGGGCCGTGTGGTAGTCTACCCTGTGTGTCTTGGTGGCGCTCCCCGTGTTCGAATCGGGGGTTCGTTCCCCAAGGTCTCCCTTTGTTTCGTACATGAGGTGGTTTGTGTCCGATCGGAAGAGACGTCAGACGCGCGTGGGCTTCCCGGGCACGAGGAAAGGAGAGGAGAGCATGCGCCTTCGGCGAATGTTGCCGCTCGTCTCCCTCGCCGCGATCCTCGCATGGGCGTCCGTGTCGGTCGCCTTCGTCGAGGTTTCGGAGTGGAACCGGCTTCTGGTTCCGCGGCCGGGCTGGGAGGATGAGGGCCTCTGGATCCAAGCGACCGAACGGGCGGACGCGGCGAAGACTTCTCCGGTCGCCGACCTCGCCGCTCAGTACGGCGGGAACTGGCGGTACAACCGGAACTCCGTCACGGGAAGCCTGCATCATGTGTACGGATCCGGCATCGACTTCACATCCGCCCTCTCGAACGAAGCCGACGTCGAGCGGGCGGCGCGCACGTTCATCGGCGCGAACTCTTCTCTCTTCGGCGCGACGAACGCTGATCTCCGCGCGGCTCAGATGCAGAGCGCCCCGGGCAAGTGGGCCGCCCACTTCGACCAGGTCGTGGACGGCCTCCGCGTCGTCGGCGGGCGCGTTCACGCGGTCTTCACTGATTCGGGTCGTCTCTTCGCTTTCGGTTCCGATGTCTATCCGAACGTGAAGGAGAAGCTCGGAAGCACGCGGCCGGTCCTCTCCGAGGCGGAAGCGATCGCGCTCGCCGGAGCGGAAGTCGGCTTCGTGAGCGGGAGCGATCAGATCACCCATCGCGAGCTCGTGATCCTGCCGATCCGCGAAGCGCGCGACGACGAGATGGTTCTCGACTATCGTCTCGCATGGCGTCTCGACCTCTTTGCGCAGAACCCCTACGGACATTGGTCGACCTACGTCGACGCGCGGAGCGGCGAGATCCTCTGGCGGGAGAGCCTGATCTACCCGCTCGACTTCACCGGGCATTCCCGGTCGGACGTGGAGTGGGACGGCTACTGCGACGGCTACACGTACGATTTCCCCGTCGACGGGATGGTGATCAACATCTCCGGCGTCGGGACGACGTATTGCGGCGAGAACGGGAACTTCGCGCTTTCCTACGGCGGAACCGACTCGAGAACGATCACGGCGGAGTTCCGCGGTCTCTACATCAACGTGAACCGGTACACGGGGACCGACGCCTCGCATACCGGGACGATCACCCCGGGAACGCCGTACACGATCGATTGGTCGAACACGAACTCGCTCGCCAGCGAGCGTGACTGCTTCTCGTACATCAACAAGCAGCACCGGTGGCTGAAGAACCTCGACCCGACCTTCACCCCGCTGGACTACGTGATGCCCTGCGTGGTGGAGCGAACCGACGGGTATTGCCCCGGGAACGCATGGTACGACTACAACGGGATCAACTTCTGCGTGCAGAGCTCCAGCTACGGCAACACGGGGCGGATGGGCGACGTGGCCTATCACGAGTACGGCCACGGGATCACCCACCGCCTCTACGAGCCGACGAGCCCAAACAGCAGCATCCACGAGGGGAACTCCGATATCGTCGCGAACCTCTTGACGAGAGAGAGCATCATCGGGCTCGGGTTCTACCTCAACAACTGCACGTCCGGAATCCGGAACTCTCTCAATACTCTCCGCTACCCGGATGACTACGGAGGCTCGGGCCACTTCAACGGGCAGATCATCGCCGGGTTCATCTGGGATTCGTGGGTCCAGCTTCAGGCCGCGTATCCGCAGGCCTACGCGGACAGCGTGATCATGTACGACTGGTGGTACGGCCGGAAGATGGGGCTTCCGCTCTCGTTCCCCGATCAGGTCTACTGGACCTTCGTTGCGGACGACAACGACGGAAACCTCGACAACGGAACTCCGCATCACGCGATGCTCTGCGTCGGCGCGGAGAACCACGGGTTCACGTGCCCGGAGATCCTGAGCCCGGTCTCGATCACGCACACGCCGGTCGAGTCGCAGCCGAGCACGACGCAGCCGACGGCGATCACGGCGACGATCGTCTCGTCGGCCGCTCCGATCAACGCGGGCGCGTGCCGGGTGTACTACAAGCTGAACGGCGGATCGTTCTCCAACGTGGGGATGTCGAACGTCGGCGGCGACAGCTACACGGGCTACATCCCCGCGCAGAGCGCCGGGACGCTCGTGCAGTACTACATCTACGGCCAGGACACCGACGGGAACTCCGCGACTCATCCGTCGAACGCCCCCGCGACCCTTCACGGGTTCTATGTGGGCGAGTTCCAGACGGTCTTCGAGGATGAGTTCGAGAGCGCCGGCGGTTGGACGGTCGGCATTCCGGGAGACGCCGCCACGACCGGCGTCTGGGAGAGGGGCGATCCGCAGGGAACGTACTACAACAGCCAGCCGGTCCAGCCGGAAGACGACCATACGCCGGCCCCGGGCGTGAACTGCTACGCCACGCAGCTCGCCGCGGGATCGAGCGCCGGATCCTACGACGTGGACGGCGGAAGAACGACGCTGGTCTCGCCGGTCATCGATCTTTCGGACGCGGCGATGGCGCTCGTCACCTACTGGCGTTGGTACACGAACAACCTCGGCAACGCGCCGAACGAGGACTACTGGAGAGTCCAGGTATCGAGCGACGGCGTGAACTGGGTTTATCTCGAGAACACGACCCAGTCGAACAACAGCTGGCAGCGTTACCAGTTCAACATCGGCAACTACGTGAGCCTCACATCGACCGTGCAGTTCCGCTTCATGGCGGAGGACGCGGGAAGCGGCTCTCTCGTCGAGGCGGCGGTCGACGACTTCAAGATCGATGCGATCTTGACGCCGGGAATCGATCCGACGCTTTCGACCGTGGCGGTGAACGACGACGTGATGCTTCGTCCGGACGGTCTTGGGGATTCGGTGCTCGCGATCACGGTGACGGTGCGGGACGGGAGCGGGAACCCGGTCGCGGGGATACCGGCGGGGGACGTGGCGGTGACGCTCGACGGGGCATCGTTGAATGGTCGAGCGATGAAGTTCTGCGCGAGCGGGACGGACGAGTTGATTCTGTATTCGACAGAGCCGACGAACGCTTCGGGCGAGGTGACGTTCGAGGTGGAGCATGCGGGCGGTTGCGGGGAGGTGACGGTTTCGGCGGTGGTGCAGGCGATCGCTCTTACGAACCCGGCGTCGGGGACGGTACGGAGCCCGGACCTCAATGGGGACGGGCAGACGAACTTCCAGGACACGATGTTGTACGCGCAGTTGTTGAACGCGGGGACGGGCTACTGCGGGAACCTGAACGGGAGCCCGGACGGAGCGGTGAACTTCCAGGACACGATCAAGTACGCGCAGGCTTTGGCGGCCGGAGCGGCGTGTCCGTAAAGAAGGAGGCGAAGAGAGCATGCGAGTGATGGGGATTCTCGGCGCGCTTCTTCTCGCGAGCGCCGGAGCGGTGTATGGACTGAGCCCGTACGTGGAGGTGGGGGAGTTGGGAGCGGGGAAGGACGGGGCGTATCTGGAGGTTCGCGTGGGGGCGCGGGGCTGGGAGGGTGTTCAGGCGGTGCACGTGGACGTGGAGTACGATCGGACAGGATTGGAGCCGGCGGGTTTCACGGCGGGGGATTTGTTCGTGGAGCCGTTGGTGCTCGGGCCGTTCGATCGTTCGGAGCGCGGGGTATCGGACGTGCAGTTGGCGAGCCTTCGGGGCCCGGTGACGGTGGGGGATGCGGCGGTGGGGGTGTTTCGTTTTCGGGTGTTGGACGAGGGGCGTGCGTCGGTGCGTGTGGTGTCGTTTGAGACGGCGGGGGAGGATTGGTCGGTGGAGACGCACGTGAGTTATGCGAACGCGTTGGGAACGGGGGTTCTTCCTCGTGCGACGCGTTTGTTGGGGAATGTTCCGAACCCGTTCAATCCGACGACGGAGGTTCGGTTTGAGTTGGCGTCGCGTGTGGGGGTGAGCGTGGAGGTGTACGACGTGAGCGGTCGTGTGGTGCGGCGGTTGGTGGAGGGGGTGCGGGACGCGGGATCTCACGCGGTGATGTGGGATGGGCGGAGCGAGAGGGGCGAGGCGGTGTCGTCGGGGGTGTACTTCGTTCGTTTCCGTGCGGGGTCGCATGCGGAGACGCAGCGGGTGACGCTGATTCGGTAGTTCCTTTCATATGTGAATGGTTCGTGGGGCGGGCTCTTCTCGGGCCCGCCCTTTCTGATTCTCGGACGGCGGGTCCCAGGCGCCCAGGTTTGTCTTTCTCCGGAGACGGGGGCGGGGCAGAGCGGCGAGTTGCCGCGCGCCGCGCGCGGAATGTTTGAGCAAGCGAGCCTCACCCTCGGCTCCGGAGCTTCCCGTCTTCGCTGGATCGGATCCGCCTTTTCCTGCTGCGGTTACCCGCCGTGGTTGCGTCGTCCCATGCGGAGACGACCTGGGCGCGTTCGGAGGCGTCCCCAAGGGGGAGGTCGGCCCGTTGAGCGGGCCCGCCCATGCTAGAATGGACGAGCGGCGAGGTGCCGCCCGCGATACGAACAAGGAGACCCTCATGTCGAAGAATCCGCTCCGAGAGCTCTCGAAAGAAGGCGTGAGCGTCTGGCTCGACTATCTCGACCGGAAGCTCCTCCGCACGGGCCGATTGGCGCGTCTCATCGAGGAAGACGGCATCCGAGGAGAGACCTCGAACCCGACGATCTTCCAGCAGGGGATCTCGGCAGGGTCCGAGTACGCGGAAGACATCCGCGGCCTCGCGGCGCGCGGGAGAAGCGCCGAGGAGATCTGCTGGGAGATCATGATCGGCGACGTGCAAGCGGCCTGCGATGTCTTCCGTCCGCTATACGATCGAACGAACCGCGAGCACGGATACGTCAGCCTCGAGCTGAACCCGACGCTCGCCCACAAGACGGAGGAGAGCATCGCCGAAGGGAGAACGCTCTGGAAGCGGGTCGGCCGCCCGAACCTCATGCTCAAGGTGCCGGGAACCGTGGAAGGGCTTCCGGTCGTCGAGACCCTTCTCTCCGAAGGGCTCAACATCAACACCACGCTCCTCTTCTCGGTCCGACGCTACGAGGAGGTAATCGACCGCTTCTTCGGAGGTCTCGAGAAACGTCTCGCCGAGAAGAAGCCGATCGAAGGGATCGGATCCGTCGCCAGCTTCTTCGTGAGCCGCGTCGACACGGAAGCGGACAAGCGCCTCGACGCGATCCTCGCGGCGCGTCCCGAGAAGTCCGGAGCGATCGCCGCGCTTCGAGGGCGCGTCGCGGTCGCCAACAGCCGTCTCGCGTACGGCGCGTTCCTCGCCAAGTTCGGGAGCGAGCGCTGGAAACGTCTCGCGGAGCGGGGGGCGCGCCCGCAGAATCCCCTCTGGGCGAGCACGAGCACCAAGAACAAAGCCTATTCCGATATCCTCTACGTGGCGGAGCTGATCGGACCGCACTGCGTGAACACGATGCCGGAAGAGACGATCGACGCCTTCCGCCATCACGGCGCCGCCCGCCGAACCTTAACGAATGAAACGATTGCCGAAGCACGGGAGGTCTTCGCGTCTCTCGCCGAGATCGGGGTCGACATCGAGGAGATCACCCTCGGGCACCTCGTGAAGGACGGCGTGCGGAAGTTCGAGGTCTCGTATGAGGAACTTCTCGGGACGGTCGCGAAAGCCGCCGCGGGATCGAAGTAGAGCGCGTGTCCCCATAACCAGCGGCCCCGCGTGAGCCGCGCGGAAAGCTGCGGAGGAGCGCCCGCTGGACGAACGCGAAGAGCTCTACCGGAAGCGCGTGAACGCCTGGTGCCTCTACGACTGGGCGAACTCCGCCTTCGCCACCACGGTGATGGCGGCTCTTCTCCCGATCTACTTCGCCTCGGTCGCCGCCAAGGATCTCCCCGGCCCGCAGGCGACCGCCGCATGGGGCGTCACGACCGCGGTCTCTCTCGCCCTCGCCGCTCTCCTCTCCCCGATCGCCGGCGCGGCGGCGGATCTTCTCGGACGCCGCAAGGCTCTTCTCCTTTTCTCCGCGGGGACGGGGATCGCCGCGACCTCCCTCCTCGCGACCGTCGGCGAGAACGAATGGCCGCGCGCGTCCATCTACTACATCCTCGCGCACGTTCCGTTCGTGATCTCGTTCGTCGCCTATGATTCCCTTCTCCCCCACATCGCGCGCCCCGGCGATCTCGACCGGATTTCCGTCCGGGGCTACGCCGTCGGCTACGTCGGCGGCGGACTCCTTCTCGTCCTGAACGCGGCCATGGTCCTCTTCCCCTCGTTCTTCGGGCTCGCGTCCCCCGCCTCCGCAATGCGCGTCTCCTTCCTCACCGTCGCCCTCTGGTGGGGGCTCTTCACGATCCCGCTCGCGAGGCGCGTGCCGGAACCGCCGGCCGATCCCTCCCGCGCCCGGTCTCCTCTCGCCGCCGTCCCGATCCAGACCTTCCGCAGGCTCGCGGGAACGCTCCGGGAGATCCGCGCCCACCGGGAAGCATGGAAGTTCCTCCTCGCCTTCTGGCTCTACGGGGACGGGATCGGAACGATCATCAAGATGGCAACGATCTATGGATCGGAGGTCGGCATCGGAAGAAACGATCTCATCGGAGCTCTAGTTCTCGTGCAGTTCGTCGGCGTTCCGTTCTCGCTTCTCTTCGGGAAGGCGGCGAAGAAGATCGGAGCGCGCGCCGGGATCTTCGTCGGCCTCGCGGTCTACACCCTTCTCTCGCTCGGAGCGTTCTTCCTCTCCGAGGCTTGGCATTTCTGGCTTCTAGCCTTCATCGTGGGCACGGTCCAAGGGGGTACGCAGGCTCTCTCCCGTTCCTTCTTCGCCTCGCTCACGCCGACCGAGCGGAGCGGCGAGTGGTTCGGCTTCTTCAGCGTGAGCAGCCGCTTCGCCGGAATCGTGGGGCCTCTTCTCTTCGCGCTGGCCGCGCGTTCGACCGGGTCGAGCCGGCCCGGCGCGCTCGTCATCGTTCTCTTCTTCGTCGCGGGGGCCGCTCTTCTCGCCCGCGTCCGCCCCTCCCCACCCCGCTGAGCGCGCCGCGCCGGTTGCCTTGTTCCCCTCCCGGGTCTCTGCTATTCTCTCGTCGTTCCATTTTTCCTCTTCCGCCCCATTCCCATTCTCGGGGGGAACGCGCATGGCGAAGAGAACCGCGGCACGGAGCTCATTCCGGAAGGAGCCTGCGAAGACGATGCGATTCGAGACGAAGACGGTGCGGGCGGGCATCGTCCCCGATCCGACGACCGGGGCGATCGTCCCCCCGATCTATCAAACCGCGACGTACGTGTTGGAGGAAGTCGGAAGGAACCGAGGCTTCGACTACACCCGCGCCTCGAACCCGACGCGCCAGATGCTCGAGGAGAACTTGGCCGCGATCGAAGGCGGACGCCGCGCGGTCGCCTATGCCTCGGGGCTTTCGGCGGTCGACGCCATCCTTCGTCTCTTCGAGCCGGGAGACCACATCGTCTCCACCGACGACGTCTACGGCGGCGTCTATCGGCTCTTCGAGCGGATTCTCTCCCGCTACGGCCTCCGCTTCACGTACGTCGATTCCACCGACCCGAGGAAGGTGGAGCGCGCGATCACGAGAAAGACGCGCATGGTCTGGATCGAGACGCCCACGAACCCGCTCCTCAAGGTGACCGATCTCGAGGCGGTCGGCGCGATCTGCCGCAAAAAGAGAGTCCTCTACGGGGTCGATTCGACCTTTGCGACCCCCGCGCTCCTTCGGCCGTTCGAGTTCGGAGCGGACCTCGTCATGCACTCGACCACGAAGTACCTCTCCGGGCACAACCAGATCATCGGAGGCGCGGTCGTCATGAACGACGACGGTCTCTTCGAGCGCCTCAAGTTCGTTCAGAAAGCGGTCGGGGCGGTCCCGAGTCCCTTCGACTGCTGGCTCGTCCTCATGGGCGTGAAGACGCTCGCGATCCGGATGGCGCGGCACAGCGAGAACGGAATGACCGTCGCCCGCTTTCTCGAGGCGCATCCGAAGGTGAAGCGCATCTCCTATCCGGGGCTCGAGAGCCATCCGGAGCATCAGGTCGCGCGACGTCAGATGCGCGCCTTCGGCGGCATGATCTCCTTCGAGCTCAAGGGAGGGATCCCGGCCGGCCGGAAGCTCATGAACAGCGTGCGCCTCTGCTCGCTCGCCGAGAGCCTCGGCGCCGTGGAGACGATGGTGACGCATCCCGCGACGATGACGCACGCCGAGGTCCCCAAGAAGGACCGCCTCGCGCGCGGCCTCACCGACGGGCTCGTCCGCATCTCCGTCGGCATCGAGCACCCGGACGACATCATCGACGACTTGAAACAGGCCTTGCGATAAACGACCACCCGGCTCAAAGGAGCAGACAATGAAGACATGGAAGATCGCGATGATCGGCTTCGGAACGGTCGGACAGGGACTCGCCGAGATCCTCCTCGCCAAGGAGCAATCCTTGAAGGATGAAGAAGGTTTCGCGTGTTCCGTGGTCGCCGTCTCCGATCTCCGCCTCGGATCGGTGCTCGCGCCGTCGGGCATCGACCTTAAGGAAGCGCTCCGGATGGTGAAGGAGGGGAAATCCCTCGACGGGTATCCGGGCGGCAAAGGGGGGCTGGACGCGCTCACCACGATCCGCGAGACGAACGCCGACGTTCTCGTCGAGATCGGATACACGGACATTCGGACCGGCGAGCCGGCGACGACCCACGTGCGCCAGGCTCTCTCGCGCGGGATGCACGTCGTCACGACCAACAAGGGCCCCGTCGCTCTCTTCCTCCCCGACCTTCTCGACCTCGCCCGCTCGAAGGGAGTTCGCTTCCTCTTCGAGGGGACGGTGATGAGCGGCACGCCCGTCCTCTCCTTCGCGAAGAAGAACCTCGCCGGGTGCCGCGTCCAATCCTTCTCGGGCATCCTGAACGGCACCACGAACTACATGCTCACCGAGATGGAAAAGGGGATGGGCTACGACGAGATCCTCAAGAAGGCGCAAGAGCTCGGCTACGCCGAAGCGGTTCCGGACGCGGACGTGAAGGGATGGGACGCTCTCGGCAAGGTCGTCATCCTTTCAAACTACGTTCTCGGCGCCCGCGTGAAACCGTCCGACATTCCATGCGAGGGGATCACGGAGATCACACCCGAGAAGATGAAGAAGGCCGCTTCCGAGGGGAAGCGCTACAAGCTGATCGGACGCGCGTCGATCGAAGGCGGCAGGATCCAAGCCTCGGTCGCGCCGGCGGCGCTCCCGCTAACCGACCCGCTCGCGGGCGTGAGCGGCCCGACGAACGCCGTGACCTTCGAGACGGATCTCCTCGGAAGCGTGACCGTGGTCGGACCCGGGGCCGGACGCGCGGCGACCGGGTTCGCGGTCCTCGCCGATCTCATCGACATCCACCGCTCGTGCGGCAAGTAGATAAGGAGGACGAACCATGAAGATGCTGATCGGCGGCCGATGGGTCGATCGAGACGAGAAGATCGAGGTCATCGACCCGTATGACAACTCGGTGGTGGACACAGTCCCCTCCGGAAACGAGAAGGACGTTCTCGCCGCGATCGAGAGCGCCGTTCGAGGATTCGAGACGATGCGGCGCCTTCCGACGCACGAGAGGGTGGCGATCCTTCGGCGGACGGCCGAGCTTGTCGCCCGGGACAAAGAGAAGTTCGCGCGCAGGATCGCTCGCGAGGGATCGAAGACGATCCGCGAGGCGCGGAAAGAGGCGTTCCGCTGCTCGAATACGCTTCAGATCGCGGCGGACGAGGCGAGGAAGATCGTCGGCGAGACGGTGAACTTCGACGCCGCGCCCGGCTCGGAGAATCGGGTCGGCTACTACTATCGATTCCCCATCGGGATCATCGCGGCGATCACGCCCTTCAACGATCCGCTGAATCTCGTCGCGCACAAGCTCGGTCCCGCCTTCGCCGGCGGGAACGCGGTGGTTCTGAAGCCAGCGACCGTCACCCCGCTCTCGGCGCTTCTTCTCGCCGAGGCGTTTCTCGAGGCGGGCCTTCCGCCCGAGGCGCTCCAGGTCGTCACCGGACGCGGCGACCGGATCGGCGACGTCCTCGTGACCGATCCGCGCGTCCGCATGATCTCCTTCACCGGCGGCCCGGAGGCGGGCGAGGCGATCGCGCGCAAGGCGGGCCTCAAGAAGATCGGCATGGAGCTCGGATCGAACAGCCCGGTGATCGTGATGGCCGACGCCCCCTTCGATCTCGCGGTCGAATGCTCGGTCTCCGGCGCCTTCTGGGCGGCCGGGCAGAACTGCATCGGCGTGCAGCGGATCTACATCGAGAAACCGATCTACAAGAAGTTCGCGGAGGCGTTCGTCGCGCGCACGAAGAAGTACAAGATCGGTCCCAAGCTCGAAGAGGATTGCGACATGGGACCGATGATCACCGAGAACGAGGCGAAGCGGATCGAGTCGTGGGTGAACGACGCGGTGAAGGCGGGCGCGACGCTCCTCGCCGGGGGAAAGAGGCGCGGAGCGGTCTACGATCCGACCGTCCTCGCCGACGTACCGGAAGGAGCGAGGGTCGGATGCGAAGAGGTGTTCGCGCCGGTCGTTTCGCTCTACCCGGTGATGAACCTCGAGGAGGCGGTCCGTCTTTCGAACGGGACGGACTACGGTCTTCTCGCGGGGATCTTCACCTCGTCGATCGAGAACGCGTTTTACGCGATCCGCGAGATGGATGTGGGCGGCATCATCGTGAACGACTCCTCCGACTATCGGGTCGATCAGATGCCGTTCGGCGGGGTCAAGCGAAGCGGTCTCGGCCGCGAGGGGATCCAGTTCGCGCTCCTCGAGATGACGGAGCCGAAGGTGGTTTGCTTCAACCTTCAAGGGATCGGCCGGTGAACCTCCCAGTCCTCGACCGGGGCTTCATCCGCCTCGCCGACTTCATGGGAGGGGACCTCACCGTCGTCCGAACGGCGCGGGTTTCCTTCGGGCAGGGGGCGAAGGGGGAGGAACAGGACCGGAAGCTGATCCGGTACCTCCTCGTCCACGGGCACGAAACCCCCTTCGAGCAGTCGGTCTTTCAGTTCCACGTGAAGTGCCCGATCTTCGTCGCCCGCCAGTGGTTTCGGCATCGATGGTCGAGCTTTAACGAGATCTCCGGACGCTATACGGTCTTCGCCGAGGATGAGTACTACGTCCCGGACCGGAAGCGCGTGCAAGAGGAGAAGAATAAGCAAGGGTCCGTGCTCGCGGACCTTCCGGAAGAGGAGCACCGCGCGTTCGGAGAGCGGGTCCGCGACGCCTCGGAGCGTGCGATCGCGGCGTACCGCGCCCTTCTCGAAGAGGG
>VGIW01000031.1 GCA_016867715.1 Candidatus Eisenbacteria bacterium
GTGGAGGCTCACGTCGTTGGTCGAGGCCTCGGCGTCGAACCATTTCTTAGCGAGCTGGTCCTCGGTGATGTCCGTGCAGGCGGTCAGGTAGTCGATCGCCTTGAAGACCTTCTTCCGATCGGCCCAGAAGGCGAGGCCGAACGAGGTGTTCACGGAGGTCTTGTAGCCGGCGGCGATCCCGAAGGAGTGGATCGAGACGCGATCGTGGTAGCTCCGGATCAGCTGATCGCTCTCCGCGAAGGACGAAGCGTCTCCCCGCGTCTTTCCGGTGACCACCGGCTTCGTTCCGCCCTTGGGCGGGTATCCGAAGAGATGCCCTCCGATGTCGTGGTCGTAGACGGCCGCCTCGAGTAGGGCGAAGCTGAAGCCTCCGGCGTCGGGGAGCCGGAGACCGACCAGACTGAAGTTCCCCCGATCTTGGAACCGTAAAGAGTTGCGACCGCCGTCCGTCTCGAATTCGGGACCGTGGACGAAGGTCCCCTCGAGAGTGAACTCGAGGCTCGGGCTCCAGGGGATGAGGGCCGGGTTGTGATAGGCCGAGCTCGCGCCGGAAGGAAGCGCGACGTGGCCTCCTCCCATCCCCGAGTAGCGGACGCCGATCGGCAGGAACTCCGACTGGAGGAACCGCCCGTCCGCATGCGCGGCGGAATCGAGGAGGGCCGCCGCGAGGAGAAGGACAAGTGAGACGATCCGCATGACCCGAGAGCCCCCTTCCTCATACGAGAACGACCGCGCGCGTTTCCCGCGAGGCGCCTCCGCCGGCGTTCTCCCCGCGAACGAGGACACTATAGGAAGGGGGTCCGTCGCTTGTCAACCCGACCGGATGCGCGCAGGCGCAGCCGAAGCATACCTGGTACAGACTCACAGACTCGCCTTGACGGTTCGGCCGAGTGATGTTAGCTTAGCTTGACCGTTTCGAACGTCGTGAAAAGGAGAGAGTGCGAATGCCTCATCACAAGTCGCCGAAGAAGAGAATGCGATCGGACAAGAAGCGGAACCTCGCCAACCGTTCCGCCCGTTCGGCCGTCCGCTCGCTGACCCGAAAGATGCGCGAGGCGGAGAAGCCCGCGGAAGCGGAAGCGGCCGCCGCGCAGCTGATCCCCCGCCTCGACAAGGCCGCGAAGAAGCATCTCCTTCATAAGAACCAGGTGGCGCGCCGGAAGTCGAGGACGATGAAGCGCGTGAACCGCATGAAGGCCGAGGCGGGCGCGGCGGAGAAATCGTAGCCGAAGAAGCACTTCGCTCCGGCCTGATCGGCTACTTCCGGTCCGGCGCCTCTCGCAGCCTCTCCTCGAGGCGCCGGAGCACCTCCTCGACCAGGAGATCCTCCCCCGGCGAGCCCTCGGCGGGCTTCTCGGTGCAGGTCTTGCATCCGCCGCATCCTTCCGCGCGCGCGGGAGGCGCCGGACGCATCCCGAGGAGCTTCGCCACCTCGGTCCGTTCGAGCGGCTCGACGCGGCCGAGAAGCCGCGCCGTGAAGAGCGTCCGCGCGAAGCTCTCGATCATCTCCATCCGGTGGAAGGCCTGCCAGATCTCCTCGCCGAGCGTGACCGCTCCGTGATTCTTGAGGAGAAACGCATCGTGAGCGCGGGCGATCGGAACGATCGTCTCGGCGAGCTCCTCCCCTCCCGGCGTTCCGTAGGGGGCGAGGGGGATCGACCCGACGGTGAGGAGGATCTCGGGGAGCACGCAGTCCGCGAGCGGAATCCCCGCCACTGCGAAACCGGTCGCGGTCGGCGGGTGGGCGTGGACGATCGCGCCCACGTCCGGGCGGGCGCGGTAGATCGCAAGGTGCATCGCCGTCTCCGAGGAGGGGGCCCCCTGCCCCGCCCGGAGGCGGCCGGATCCGTCGACCGTGACGAGGCACTCCGGGCGTAGGCGTCCTTTCGGTGCACCGGCCGGCGTCAGCAGAAACCGATCGTCTCCGAGGCGGATCGAGAGGTTCCCCTCGGTCGATGCGACAAGCGACTTCTCATAGAGAAGACGGCCGATCGTGACGAGAAGGGGGCCGGCTTCTTCCGGGGATCGGAAGCTCACGGCGCCTCCTCCTCCCCCGGGGAGGTGGAGACGATCGCGTCGACCACCCCGACGATGAGGCTTCGAACCGGAACGCCCGGAACCCTAAGGATCGCCTCGGCCGCGTTCCCCTCGTGCACGACGAGGACCCGTTCCCCCGCGCCCGCGCCGACGGTGTCGAGCGCGATGAAGGCCTCGCCCTCCGCCTCCCCTTCCGGCGTCGCGGGACGAACGAGGAGGAGTTTTCGCCTCGCGAGGGAGGCGTGGCGGAGCGTGGAGACCACCTCGCCGATCACGACGCCAAGGATCATTCCTCGATCTCCACCTGGTCCGCGATGCCGAGGATCGCGGCGTCGACCGGAATCTGCGGTCCGGGGAACGCCTTCGCCGCCTCGCGCTTCTCGACGAACAAGACCCGCTCGCCCCGCCCGGCGCTCACCGTATCGATCGCCACGAGCGGCCGGCCGGCGGGTCGGTTCTTCTCATCGAGCGGTTGCACGAGAAGAAGACGCTTGGCGAGAAGGGACTCCGCCTTTCGCGTGGCGACGACCGTTCCGATCACGAGGCCGAGCCTCATGCGAGCCACTCCCCGGAGATCTTCCCGTGGGTCTCGGCCGCCGGAGCGGGGATCACGACCTCGGCGACGAGTCGGTCCTCCCGCCGGGCCTCCCCGGAAGCCGCGGCGACCGCCGCCTCGACGTCCGAGAGCTCCCCGGTGAGGACGACACACCCCTTGCCGCCGATCCGCCGCGCGAGATGAACGCGAAGAAGGCGGACCGGCGCCGCCTTCGCGGCCGCGTCGGCCGCCCGGACGGCGGATGCGACCGCCGAGGTCTCGACGACCCCGATCGCGTCGATCGGGACGTCCGGGCGCTCTCCCCGAAGAAGGGGCGCGAGCGTCTCGTGCGGGGCCGGCAGGAAGACGCGGTCCACGAGATTCGCGCCCGCCGCCTCCACCCCCCTCTCAAACGCCGACTCAACCGAGGCAATCTCCCCCCCGAAGAGGACGAGGTACTTCCCCGGGTCGAGGGGGCGCGACTCGAGAAGCTCGACGCGCGCGCGCTTCGCGACCGCGTCCGCCGTTCGAAACCCGGCCGCGATCGAATCGAGCTCGAGAAGGGCGATCGCTTCTTCCATTGTGCCTCACACGATCCGAAATCGATCGACGAGCACGCAGCGCCGGGGCCTGGTGAACGTCCGCGCGTTGGTGAGCCCGTCGCCGGTCGGGCTCGCGATCGTGAAGCTCGTGTACCCCTCGCCTCCGAAGCCGAGGCCGGCGTAGTTCGGGCCGTTCTTCACGAAGATCGATGTGTTCATCACGCGCGCCATTTTGCTGAGCTTATCGATATTTCGCGAATGCATGCTCGCCGTATGACGGAATCCGTGCTCCGCGCGGCAGGCGAGATCGATCGCCGCGTCGACGTTCGGGACGCGGACGACGGGGAGGACGGGGATGAGAAGCTCGGTCCAGACGAACGTGTGCTCGCCGGGGACCTCGACGAGGATGAGGCGCGGATCGCCGTGCCCTCTCACCCCGAGCGCGTCGAGGATGCGGCCCGCGTCGCGGCCGACGAGGCTCTTCTCGACGACCGAGTGGGCGCCGGGCCCGCGGTCTTCGGCGAGGACGAGGTTCTTCAGCCTGGAAACCATCGCCCCCTCGATCTCGTAGGCGCCCGCGCCACGCATCTCCTCCTTCAGCCGGTCGGCCGCCGAGGCGACGCAGAGGACCTCTTTCTCGTCGGTGCAGACGATGTTGTTGTCGAGCGAGGCGCCGAGCACGAGATCGCGCGCCGCCTGGCGAAGATCCGCCGTCTCGTCGATGACCGCCGGCGGGTTTCCGGGGCCGGCGGCGACCACCCGCTTTCCGGAGCGCATCGCCTCGGCGACGACGCCCGGCCCCCCCGTCACGACGAGGAGCGCGATCTCCGGGTGCTTCATGATCGCCTGGGCGGTCGCGATCGTCGGCTCCCTGACGGCGGTGAAAACGAACGGCGGTCCCCCCGCCGCGTGCGCCGCGTCGTTCAGGATCGCGAGGCAGCGGTTCGTGCACTCCCTCGCGGCCGGATGCGCGTTGAAGACGACCGTGTTCCCGCCGGCGACCATGCCGATCCCGTTGTTGATGACGGTCTCGGTCGGGTTCGTGGATGGGACGATCGCGCCGATCACGCCGTAGGGGGCGTGGTCGACGAGGGTGAGGCCGTGGTCGCCGGTCGTCGCCCAAGGCTCCAGAATCTCCATCCCCGGCGTCTTCGTGGCGACGAGGACGTTCTTGCGGATCTTGTCCTCCGCGCGCCCCATCCCCGTCTCGGAGACGGCGTCGGCCGCGAGCGTCCCGGCCGCGTCGCAGGCGGCCTTTCGCATCGCATCGATCATGACTCGTCGGACTTCGAGGGAGAGAGAGGCGAGCGCGTCGAACCCTCGGCGCGCCTCGAGGATGGCGCGGTCCAGATCGTCGAAGATCCCGGACTCCGAGCGCCGCGCGGCGCGTGGTTCCTGCGCGCGCGGCGTCTCTCCGAGCTTCTCCAACACGCGGTCGACGATCGCGTCGATGTAGGGGTTGTCGTTCGGCACCGGATCAGCCGTTCTTCCGGAAGGTGATCGCCCCTCCCACCTCGACCGTGTCGATGATCCCCACGATGACGGCGTCCACGGGGCGGTTCTCGGTCGCCGGAGTGAGGCGCGCGCTCGACCCCTGCGTGCAGAGGACGACCTCCCCCTCGCCCGCTCCTACCGAGTCGGCCGCGACGATCGCGGAGCCGGACGCCTTTCCGTCGGGTTCGAGGATGCGGACCACGAGGAGCTTCAGCCCCTCGAGCTTCTCGTCCTTGCGGGTCGCGACGACCGTCCCCTCGACCCTTCCAAGAACCACGCGCCTCTCCTCTCCGAAGCGGGACTACTTCGAGTCGGGCTCGGTCTTCCCGATCGGAAGAACCTCCTCCAGGTTCTGGTGCGGTCTCGGGATCACGTGGACCGATACCAGCTCTCCGACCCGGCTCGCCGCCGCGGCCCCGGCTTCGGTCGCCGCGCGGACCGCGGCCACGTCCCCGCGCACGATCGCCGTGACGTATCCGCCGCCGATCCGTTCGTAGTTCACGAGCTTCACCTTGGCCGCCTTCACCATCGCGTCGGAGGCTTCGACCATCGCGACGAACCCGCGGCATTCGATCAGGCCCAATGCTTCGCCCATCGGCTCACTCCTTGTGTCGGTCCCCGGACTCGATCCGTCCGGAACGGGAACATCGGCTCCCCGGGGGAAGCCGAACGGAAACTATCAGAACGATTTCGAGCCTGTCAACGCTTCCGCGCCGGCGGAGCGGTACGCCTCCTCGAGGCGCTTCCAGAGATCCTCGCATGCGGCCTCGGTCTCCGGCCCGATCGCGAGATCGCTCCCCTTTCGGATCGAGCGCGGGTGGACCGGCGCGACGATCCGGTCCCCCGGATAGGGGACGCCGACGAAGTCGTAGATCCTCCGCATGAACGATGCGGGATCGGCCGCCATGTCCTCGTAGCGGCAGAGGAGGACGCGCGTCTCGTTCGCCAGGTCGAGATCGAAATAGAAACGGTTCCGCACGTACCAGAAGCGCGGCCGCGTCGGCGCCGCTCATCTCTTCGGAGAAGAGGCGGCGGACGAGCGCGCGGGTTTCCTCGGAGACCTTCTCCGCTCTCCAATCGGAGATCTCCCCTCGAACGATCGGCCCGAGGTCCCGGATCCCGTTCTCCCTGCCGAATTTCTTCATGTGCGAATAGGCGACGTCTTTATAATTCCGGTACATCCAGAGCGCCTTCGAGCCCTCCAGCTCGTTCAGCAGGGAAACGACGTTCTGGCTCTCGACGAGGGGCTTCAACACGACGAGGGGAACGCGGTGCGAGAAGAGCGCTCTTCGGACCGAGGGGAGAGGGTTCAATCGAAGGTTCTCCTTCCGGTCCTCGCTGGAGAGACCGCTCATCTCGCGGTAGACCTTCGCGTTCCGGTCCCTCTGGAAGAGATCGTTCATCATCGTGGTCCCGGAGCGCTGGCAGCCGACGATGAGAAGAACTCTTGGAGGGTCCCCGCGAAGCCGGGTGCGCTGATAGATCTCCTTCGTCAGGCGGAACCACTTCCAGGATAGCCAGCTCATCTGTTGGAGAGCGTGCGCGCCTCTTTCCTTGTCGTTCATCGCCGATCCCTTCCTCGTCGCGCCGATCCGAAGGGCGGTCCGCCTGGCGGGCGTCCGACCTCCGAGCGGAATGTGGACCCCGTGAGGCTCCCCGGGCAGCCGCCGCCTACGCCGAAATCGGCCCTCACACTAGCACGGCGAGGAACTTCCCGCCAGGGCGGAAAGCGGCGGGCCGTGCTGCGCTCGGCATCCGCAGCGCCCGGCGGACGAACATCTCCGTTCTTCCCCTCAAGGTCGTGTCGCGAGGGAGCCCGCTCGTCTTCTTCTGGGATGGGCGCGAGCGGGCGGGCGCAGAGGTCTCCTCCGGCGTCTACTTCATCCGGCCGATCGGCGGATCCTCCTCCGCCGCGCGCCGGATCGTCATCGTCCGCTGATGGAAGAGTCGGCTCGTGCGGCAAGGCCTCGCCGCGCCGCCGTACGTCTCCCGATCTCTCAACCGTTCTCCTCGCATCATTCATGGGTGACATGATTCGGAGGATGATGTATCATGCGGGCTGAAGACTGGGATTCATAAAGGAAGAGATTGAGAACGGAGGCGGCTCATCGTGACGCGCCGTCCCCGCGGGTCTCTGGCCTGATCGCTTGTGCCGACCGGTGCACCCTCCAGCTGCCCCCCCTCTCGGGTGTGCCATCGACTGCTCGGGAGAAGACCATGCTTCTCAAGAGTTTCGTCGTTGGCCTTGCCCTCGCTCTCTTGTTCCTGATCGCGTTCTACGTCGCGGGGCCGGGGTCGTTCTAGCGGATCAAGCGCGCGAGCTCCCTCGCCGCGCGCATCCGTCGCGCGCGGCGCGCCGCTTCGGCCGGGAGGATCGTTTCGTCGCTTCGGGATCGTTCGCGGACCGTGGGAACGCGAGCAGGCCGGCCGCCGGCCGCGATCCGCAGCGCGGAATCGAGCCGGCCTCCCGGAGCCCGAGCGACCCCCGGCCGCGCGCGCGGCGCCGCCGGAGCGTGCGGGGATCGCGAGTCGAGCGGAGTCTCAGCGGACGAGAAGAAGCTTCAGTGTTTCCTGCCAGCGGCCGGATCGGACGACCGCGAAGTAGAGGCCGCTCGGCGCGCCGACGCCTCCGCTCATCCTCCCGTCCCACGAAACGGAATGCCATCCGGGCGGCAGGTCTTCGTCGGCGAGAACGCGCACCTTCCTCCCTCGCGCGTCGTAGAGGGTGATCGTGACGCGCCCCGGCTCGGCGAGCGCGAAGGGGATCGACGTGGTCGGGTTGAACGGGTTCGGGCGGTTCGCGAAGAGCGCGTTCCGCTCCGGCTTGGACGAGGGAGCGCCTTCGCTCACGACGCCGGTCACGCTCTGAATGAGAAACGTGAAGGGGGACAGGGAAGCGCTCGCCTCCACGGTCGCCGCGAACGAGAGATCGTCGGTTCCGTACACGAACGTCGTGTCGCACTCCTCTCCCCCGTCGAGGCGGAAGTAGTACTCGACAAGCTCGCCGACGAAGAATGTCGAGTCGAGACGCGCGGCGAGGTAGCTCGTGTCGCCGACGATCGTGTCCGCCTCGAGCGCGATCGCTCCGTAGAGCGTGTCGGACGCGACGCGGAAACGGACCTCGCCGCCCGCCGCCTGCGCCGCCGGAGAGACGCCCACCGTGAAGACGACCTCCGTGTCCGAATCGACGACGATGAACGGGCTCCGCATCGCGAGGAGCGGTTCCTCGCTTCGCGGCACGTGCCACGCGGGGAGCGCCCGGCGTCCGGCGACGAACCGATAGAACGCGCCTCCGTTGTCATCGACCGCGCGCGGCCCGCTCGGACCCTGCGCACTTAAATAATAGATAACCGTATCTCCCCGCTGAAACGCCGTTCCGAACGGGATCTCGCCTCTCCAATACCCGTCTCCCCCGGTGTTCCGATTCCAGAGGAGCGGGGATGAGTCGGGCGCCGCGCCGAACCAGTGAACCCAGGCGGCGAACTCGCCGATGGAGAGCGTATCCGCCGGGTGAACGCGCCCCTCGATCCGGGCGCTCATGTTCGCGGTGAGCGAGTCGCCCGGCGCGAAGTTCGTATGTTCGGACGCGGTCGAGTCGAGGAACGCGATCACCTCGACCGGGAGCTCCGTCGCGAAACGCGATCCGGCGCTCCAGAGTCCGTACGTACCGGAGAGAAGATCCTTCCCTCGCACGCGCCACCAGTAGATCGTTCCTGCGGCGAGCGTGTCGGAGACCCACGCGGTGTCGGCGGGAAATCCCGCGGTCGCCTCCTGGTCGAACACCTTGTCCGCGAAGAGCGGGTCGCGCGCGATCTGGATCTGGTACGCGACGAGCGTGTCCGCGGGGTCGGGGAGCGCGATCGCGGACCAAACGAAGATCGGCGCGCGCGCAACGTGAAGGGCTCCCTGCGCGGGCGCGTAGAGCGCCGCGGGGGGCGGCGGGTAGAGCGGCATCCCGAGAACCACCTCAGGCGCCGAGGCGTTCGGTTTCTCGTCGAGCGAGAAGAACGAGTAGTAGTAGGTCGTGTCCGGGATGAGCCCCTCGTGCACGAGCGTGTCCGGCTCCGAGGGGGCGGCGGCTCTCCGCTCGAGAAGAACCCCCTCCGTCGTGTCCGCCGGGAACGTGCTCGTCGCAAAACGGATCATAACGGCGGCGAGATCCGCGTCGTGCGGGTTGATCCACGTGAGTCGGTTGGAGGAGTCGGCGGGGAGCGCCTCAAGAGCGAGAACCTTCCCCGGCGGGATGTCGTCGATCACGAAGAACGTGTCGACCGCGAAGATCGTGTCCGCGTTTCCGCTCGACGAGATCGCCCGCACCTCCACGACATGAAGGGTCTCCGCGAGCTCTTCCGTGGTGAACACGTAGCTTTCGGAATCGGAGTCGAACGCCCCATCGGCCGGATCCGCCGGAATCCAATCCCCTCCGTCGATTCGATACTCGACGCTCGCGATCGTGTTCAGCGTGATGTCGTTCTGCTCGCCCATGCTGTTCCTGTTCGCGAGAGGGTTCTCGCGGGCGAGGCCGGTGAAGGTCGGGGTCGTCTCGCTGGTCGAATCGGGCGCCGGATCGAGGAGGGTCGCGGGATGCGTGTCGAGGATGTTCGCGATCGAATCGCCGTCGCCGTCCCAAATCCCGATCTGCCCGCGCGTGTAGACGCACGCGAGATTGGAGTCGAAGGCGGCCGCGAGGTTCGCCCGCATGATGCAGGATTCATCGAGGAGGCAAGTTCCGTAATCGCTGTTCTCGTTCGCCACGAGCTCGTAGCCGGCGCGGAGCCAACACGGCTTGTGCGCCGTGTAGTACTCATCCAAGGCGTAGAAGCTGTGCGCGATCTCGTGCGCGGTCACCGCGTCCATGTTCTGAATCCCTTGGGTCTTGTTGTCGTAGGTCATCACGAGATAGGGGCCGCCGTAGTATGAGAACCCGTAGTAGCCGTTGGAGAACGCGCCGTCCACGTCGTTCTTCGAGTCGGCCACGAAGACGGCGACCGCCCAATCCGTGCCGAGCGAATCCCTGAGATCGTTCAGGTAGGAGCGCGCGCGGAACCAGGTGTCGCCCGTCCGATACCCGACCGTGTCGAGGACGGCCCGCACCCAGAGCGATTCCTGTTTCGCGGCGAACGCGGGGCGTGTGATCGGCTCGTACGGACACGGAACCGGATCGACGAGATCGAAGACGAACGAGAGGTTCCCGCCCGGCACGTGCTGCACCCACCAGGCGACCCCCTCCTGCACTCCGGCGAAGACCGAATCGATCCGCGCGGCGGACCAGTTCTCCGTCGATGGATCGATGCTCCCGTCGCTCTCGGGGAGAAGGACGCCGACCGCGACCGATCCGAGCATGAACTCGCTCGTGTCGAAGAACCCCGCCCCCGGGGGCGCCTTCCCCGGTCCCGGATCCCCGCGCGGTCCGGGGGCCGCGTCGTCCGCGAGGGGCTCGCCCGTTCCCACGCGCGGCGCGGGAGGCGAAAGCCGGCGGTTCCAGGCCAGGGCCGCGAAACGAGCCTCGCGCGGGAGCGATTCGGCGAGAGATGCGTGGATCTCCCCCGACTCGACCCTCCAAGAGGGCTCCCTCTCTCCCAGCTCTTTCCAGACCGCGGGCGATGCCTCGACGATCGCTCCGCCAGGCGGGAAGGCCTGCAGGATCCGCCCTCCCGCCTGAACGATCGTTTCCGAGACGCTCCGCCACGGTTCGTCTCTTCCAAAGAGAACGAGCCTCTCCTCGGCGTGCGAAAAGGCCGCGGTCGCGAGGAGAAGGACCAAGGCGACCGAGGAGATCGGCACCCGTCGACTTCCGGGCGCGAGCGCGCGGCGCGGGCCGTAAAAGCGCGTCACCACCCTACACCTCCCCGCCAGAAGAACGGACCGACCGGAGACTGCTCTTGCGAATCCTCCGCGGAAACGGGAAGGGCTCCCCGCTCCTACCGTGTGCCCGGGTAACCGTGTAACTCGCATCCAAGTCGATTGAGATCAGCCCACGACCCAGCAAATCACGCGTAGAGCAGGGAGCCTTTCCCGCCCCCTCGGTTGTTCGCTGGGTGTGGGGTGCAAGCGCGGTGCCAGACCGTGGGCTGCACGGTGGGCCGCCCACGACCCACCTCGAATTCACTTTCGAACTCACCTGCAACGGATTGTCTTTCAATCGATTCATAGTAACCACTTGCGCGACGACCCGGCGCGCGACGCGCGCTCAGGACGCCCCTCTCTTCCGCGACCCGGGCGCGCGCACCCGAGCCGTCAGCGGGGGGTTCTCGGGAGACGAGAGCGAAGGGCGCGACGGCTTCGGAACTTAGGAGTCGGGGGTTTTTACCCGATCGAGCGGAGCAAATCCCCCTGATTCCTAACCCGTTACTCGACACTATTTTAATTCAACCGGAAGGCGTTGTCAACGAGGAGCGCGCTCATCTTGCACGACCATCTCGCGTTCTGCATCGCGCTTGACGAGTCTCCCGAGGATTGCTAAGGTCCTCACGGTCCGGCGACGCCTCGCTCCCGCCCGGAGAGAGGGACCTCCCCTCCATGCGGGGACGCGGGTCTGTCGCGCGGACGGGGGATTCACAAGTGTCGATGCCAAGTCGCGCTTCCCTTCTTCTTCTCGTGGCTGCTCTCGCCGGGTGCTCGCCCCCCGCGCTCTTCCTCGAACCGGTGACCCCGAGCTTCAACGGCGTTGTCGCGCCCGCTTACCGGGACCTCTCGGAGGCGGAGATCGAAGCGCTCTTCGTTCGGCCCTACACCGGGCGAACCCTTCTTGAGACCTCGGGCACGACGGCCGCGATGCTCTACGACCTCGCCTATCTCGAGAAGCGGGTCGGCGGAAAGTCCGGCGCGAACGAAGCTCTTTATGCCATGAACCGTCGATACATCGAGGAAGGGATCAGCTTCCGTGTCGCGGTTTGGGGAGAGAAGGCCGGCGAGGTGGATCTTGCGCGCTGGCGCTTCCGTCTCCGTTCGGACGACGGGCGTTTGTTCGACCCGATCCGGATCGAGCCGCAAGGGGTGCCCGAGTTCGATAGGGAATCGTACGTGGACCGCAAGGCGACCTGGAGGAGCGTCGCCGATCTCGCCTTTCCGCTTCGCGCCGAGCCGCCCCTCTCGTCGATCGTTCTCGAGATCACGAGGGACGACGGCTTCGCGCAGCGCCACACGTGGAAGTTCGACTGGGTGAAGACCCCGGGCTGATGCAGGCAGGAAGTGGAGCTGACGGGGCTCGAACCCGTGGCCTCTTGACTGCCAGTCAAGTGCTCTCCCAGCTGAGCTACAGCCCCATCCGCGCATCCGGGGCGCTCGGCGGAAGAAATGTACTCTCCGAGGGCTCCTTCCGTCAACCGGAAAGGGCTCATCGACATTGCCTTCTCACGCGACGGCCGGCGATCGCATTGACGCGGATCGCCTCATCCGATACAATCAAAGACGCTCCGGCCGGAGTGGTGAAACTGGTAGACGCAGGGGACTCAAAATCCCCCGAGGGCAACCTCGTGTCGGTTCGAGTCCGACCTCCGGCACCAGGATCGTCCCGCGCGTCGCGGGCCCAGCTCCCATCGCTCCCCAGGACAGGAAAGCCGAGGTGAACCTATGAACCGCACGCATCATGGTCGTATCGCATCCGGACCGATCCTCGCCGCCGCCGGGATCCTTGCGCTCCTCGCCCTCGCAACGGCGGCGAGCGCGGCCGTCCCGCTCCTCACGCCGCCCATCTGGAAGTCGGAAGACAACGACTACTCGACCGGCGGCGTTCTTGTCGATCTTGACGGGGACGGGTATCTCGATTTGATCACCGCGAACGGGAACGACATGGCCCGGCAGCCGATCCGCGTCTACTACAACCGGGGCGGCGTGCTCGAGCTCGAGGCCTCCTGGCAGAGCGACGACATCGGTTACAACTGCCACGTCGATCTCGGCGACCTCGACGGGGACGGGGATCTCGATCTGGCGGTCGCGGTCCTCGGCGATCCGGGGACGCCGCAGAGGGACAAGGTGTACGAGAACCTCGGGACCGGTCTCTCCGCGACACCGGTCTGGATCTCCGGCGACCTCGACAACTCGTTCGATCTCGCGTGGGGGGACATGGACGGAGACGGGGATCTCGACCTCGCGGTCGCGTGCGGCGAGACCTACACCGGTGTTCCCCAGAAGAGCAAGATCTACCGGAACGACGGGGGCGTCCTCACGACGAACGCGGTCTGGCGGACCGGGCCGGTCGACTACACGCTCGACGTCGCCTGGGGGGACGTGGACAACGACGGCGATCTCGATCTTGTCTGCGGAAACGAGTTTGGTCCGAACCGTTTGTACCTCAATCATGGAACCGGTCTCGACTCGATCCCGGCGTGGGAATCGGGCGACACGTGGAACACGCTCCAGGTCGACCTCGGGGACGTCGACGGAGACGGGTGGCTGGACCTCGCGGTCGCGAACAACGGGCAGCTCGGCGGCCCCTCGAACGTCGCGATCTATCGAAATCTCGGGGGAACCTTCGAGTCGACCCCGTCGTGGATCTCCGGAGGACCGGCGCGCCAGTACTACTCGGCCGTCACCTTCGGCGACTGCGATCACGACGGCGATCTCGATCTCGCCTCCGGCGGATGGTGGGAACCGGTTGTCGTCTTCGAGAACCTCGGCGGCGCGATCGAGACGGTCCCCTCCTTCTCGTGGAAGTTCGCGAACCAGACGAAGGGGCTCGTCGTCGAGAGCGTGATCTGGGGGGACATGGACAATTCCGGCTCGACGGCGGTGATCGGGGAGTCGAGGTCGGGGGACGGGGTCGCGAAGGTCTTCTACACGGCCGAACGGCCGCTCCGCGAGGTTCTCGAGATCCGCGTGGGCGGCGTTCCGATCGATCCGGCTTCCTTTTCGGCGGATTTCGAAAAGGGGTGGATTGCGCTCTCCGAGGCGCCTCCCGCGGGGAGCGGCTCCTTCGAGATCGACTACGTCTTCTCGCGCCAGCTCGACCTTCTCGTGACGAACTGGGATCCGGACGACGAGAACCTCCACTTCCTGCATCAGATCGCGACCGGGATCGCGGGGAAGATCCCCGCGCCCGCCCTCGTCGTTCTCCCGAATCGGCCGAATCCCTTCAACCCTCAAACGACGATCCCGATCGTTCTCGGGGAGCCGGGCCGCGTGAGCGCCCGCGTCTACGACGCGCGCGGTCGTCTCGTGCGGGTTCTCTTCGAGGGGAGCGCCGGCGCGGGGAGCTTGGAGCTTCTTTGGGACGGGACCGACCGTCTCGCTCGGCCGGTCTCCTCGGGCGTCTACTTCGCGCGCATCGCCGCGGACGGCGACCTCCGGACGATGAAGATGACGCTCGTGCGGTGAGGACCGCCTCTGCCTCCCTCTCCGGTCGGGTCGAGCGAGCACTTGACCCGACTTCGCTTCTTTCTTAGCTTTCCTACGCCGCGCAGATCCCCCCTCGTCTTCGATCCGGAGGCAGAATCGGATGGCACGACCCTTCCGCAGAACTGGATTCGCGTGGCCGCTCCTCGCGTTGGCGTTCGCCGTCCTTCTCTCGTGCGACGCGATCGACAAGCTTGCCAGGGAGCCGGACGATCCCGACTCCCCGGCGAAGGAGGCGGCCCGCTTCTTTCAGGGAGCGCATGCGGTTCCGGCCGGTTCTTCCGTTCGTTTCGTCGGGCCGGTCGAACCGGGGACGGTGATCCGCGAGATCGCTCCCGAGGAACCCGCGGTCGAGATGACGATCCCCGACAGCGCGGGCACCGTCTATGTCTTCTTTGTCGACGACGAGCCGGGAAACCGGCGGGCCCACCCGTATCGGTACGTATGGATGGATCTCGACTCGCGAACCCACCGTACCGTCGGGGCCTCATGGGACGGGCGGATCATCCGGCCGGGCGGCGCCGCGCCCGCTCCCTTCTCCGTCAAGGAGACATTCACGCTCGACGGGGTCGCGTATGAACACGTCGAAGGAGAAGGGGCCCTTGCTCCAATCGACGCGGGCCACAAGGAGCCCTTCCGGTCCCCTCTCGAGGAACCATCTGCGGCGACCCCGCCTCTTCGAGGCGCGCGCGCGCGCGAGCGCGTTCGGCACGCGCTGGTGATCGACTGCGGGGACACGAGCGCACGGCAAGAGGCCGCCCGCGCGATGCACGAACGCGAAGCGGTTCCGATCGCGGAATGGGTGAGAAGCTACGGCTTCACGACGCGACACGCGAGCCAGTGGGCGGGGAGTTCGAACGAGACATTCAAACCTACTCCGGGAGGCGGCAGCGTTCGAAACGCCGTCCTCGACGCCTTCGACCACTACGGGGAACTCTTTACTCTTCTCGGGCCGCCCGACCTTGAGTGCGATGAGTTCTTTCTCTATGTGGCTGCTCACGCGACGGGGCGGGGAAATCTCGTCGTCTACTATCCGGATGGGACCGACGCGGCGGTGATCGGCTACGACGAGATCCTCTGGAGGATCCGGGATCGCTTTCCTTCCTATGTGAAGATCACGCTCTTTTTCGACGCTTGCTTTAGCGGTCAATCGATCACTAAGAACCGACCAACCATCGCCCAACTCTGCGAGAGGCTCTGTGCCTTCACGCTTCTCACGAGCGCGGATTCCTCCAAGACCGTTCCTGTCCCGGGCGGTCGCGAGGACAGCGCGACCGAGGACTTCCTGGAGGGTGCGAGCGAGGACCATGACGGGGACGGGACCGAGGGTGACATCCGAGACCGTTTCATCGAGATGAGGGACGAGTTCGGGAACCGAAACCCGATGTCCGTTCACTGTCCGGAGACGATCTCCTGGTGCAGCCTCGACGGTCCCAACCCGACCCTTTCCGACTGCTCGTTCGAGGACGGCGTGTACTTCGTTTCCGTCGACGGGGTGGACGATCCGGGCGGGCATCGGCCCTTCATCGGGGAGCCGTTCGAAAACCCGATCGCGGTCACCGCGCATTCCCCCATCGCGTTTACGGGGGAGCCGCCGTTCGTGAATGCCGCCGGGACAATCAGCGAGAATTGTGCGTTCTCGGCGGAGGGAGTTGGAACGGTCGCGGGCTTCCCGAACGTTTCGGTCGTCCTCAGCGGATGGTACGACGAAGGCTCTCTCCACTTCGAGTACACGATGGGAGCGCGGGGTGAGCTTCCGGGCGGGCTTGCGATCACCTTCCGTTGCGCCGGGACGAGGCGGTAGCCGATCGTCGGGCCTCTCGCAGCCGAAAGAGGTAGGTATTCTCCCCCTCCCGCTATTCCCCCCTCGCCCCGTCGATCCATGCAGCCAGGCGGCGGAGGCGCTTCTCCCGATCGCGCGCGAAGCGCTCGATCCCCGCGAGGATCCATTCGGGCGAGATGCGCGCCTCCTCGCACACCTCCTCGACCGTCCCTCCGGTCCGCCAGCGGTCGTCCCAATCCGACGAGATCGCGTACTCCTCGGCGACCTTGTGGCTGAGCCACGCGTGGGAGAGGGCGCGCGCGCGGTTCGTGACAACCGTCGAGTCGATCCAATCCGCGCCGGAGAGAATCGACTCTCGGTACTCCTCGTCCTGGCGGTCGAAGAGCTCGCGCGAGATCGTCGCGACGATCTTCACGTTGATCTTCTCCCGGTCGAGGTCGGGAAGGATCTTGAGGAGGTTCGCGGTCGTCGTCGTCCCCTGCACGAGAATCGTGCCCATCTTCCCCTGGCCGGGTCTGTAGGCGCGGATCAGGTAGGCGCCTCGCGCCGCCGCGAAATGCGAATCGACGCCGAGCGCCGCGCGGTCGGGGATCTCGACCGGCGGCCGCGTGAGATGGAGCGCGACGATCGGCCAGGGCCCCCGGAACGCCTCCGCGAGAAGGACCGGGACCTCGTTGTGCTCCCATGGGTGCAGGTTCACGATGCATCCGCGCGGGAAAAGATCGGTCACGCCCGGCGCGAAGACGCCGAAGTGAGTGCGCGAATCGTCCGCCGTCTCCGGCCCCGAGTGTCCGGCGACCCAAAGGATCTTCCCCACGCGAAGCTCGCAGTCCTGCGCGAGCTGGCTGAAGAGGCGCATCGGCCCATACTTGAGGTACGAAAAAGATCCGTACGTCGAGCACGCTCCATAGAACCCGTTGAAGCGCTTCTCCGGATCGAGAGAGAAGTTCACCGTCGCGAGACCGGCCATGATTCCCGCGTTCGCGAACTCGGTGATCTCCTGCGGGAGGAGCGCGCCTTCCGGATTCGCTTCGCGATGGAACCATCCCCACCCTTCCGTCCCGCCGAACCCAGAGGCGAACCCGGCGATGTTGGTCGAGTCGGCGAGATCGGCGCTGCACGCGAGGAAGAGCGGGCGGCCGTGCTTCGCGCGCGAGGCCGCGTTCACGTACGCGCCCCACGTCGCGAGTGCGGCGCGGTTCGGCTTCTTCTCCCCCGGCTTCGCCCACATCTCCGCGGGATAGGCGCGCGCGTTGAAGAGGGCCGCGTCCTCGCATGGGTTCTTCTCCTCGTCCATGCGGGATCCGGAGATCTCCTCCGGCACGGAATCGCCGATCGCGACGAGACGGTTCGCCAGCCAGTCGAGAAGCGCGCGGTCCTTTCGGATCACGTCGAGGACGCGCTCGTAGTTCGCCGCGACCTGCGCGCGCTGTTCGCCCGGGTCCTTCGGGAGCGGCTTCCCGAACCCCTCGAACGCGACGCCGTACTTCTCCGCGAACGCCTTCTTCGTCTCCCAATAAAGATCCGAGTTCGCGCCGTGAGGCGAGCCGTGCGACTTGTTGTCGTACTTGAGATAGTCCCTTCCCTTGCGCGTCTTGACCCAAACCACCCCCGGCCGGCTCTCGGCGTTCGCGCCGTGCGCGATCTCGAGAAGCGCGCGCGTCACGGGACCCCATTCGCACCCCCGCTCGGTTCCGGCGACGCGCCAGCCGTACGGCTCGAACCACTCGCGAGGCCCGCCGTGAACGACCGACGAGATGCGATGATCGTCGATGCCGAAGTCGTTCCAATCGACGACGTAGACGAGATTGCCGAGACCGAGCCCCCACGCGGAGTTCTTCGTCTCGTGCGAGGCGCCCGCGGTAAGACCGCCGTCCCCCTCGAACGCGAAGACGCGCACTCCCTCCGCGCCTGCGCGCTTCAGCGCGAACGCTTCTCCCGCCGCCGCGGGAGATCCGTGCCCCGAGGGGCCGGTGTTGAACTTGAGGAAGAGGGTGCGTCCCTCCATCTCGGCGTGTCCCGCGAGGCCCCCCCGCCGGCGAAAACCAAGGAGGTGCTCCGCGTAGAGCGCGCGCGTCTCCTCCTTCCGGATTCGGAAACGCGCCTCCCCCGTCTCGCGATGCTTCGCGCGCATCGCCTCGTTCAGCACAGCGAGCGCCGCGTACACGAGAGGGACCGTGTGCCCGGCGACGAGAACGAACCGGTCGCCGAATCGCGCGTCCGGTCTTCGGATGTCCCACCGCATGACGCCGCCAAGAAGGGTCGCGACGAGGGCGTGCACCTTGGAGCGCGAACCGCCCGGGTGTCCGCTCTGGCGCCAGTTCAACATCATGTCGATGAACTGATCGATGCAGTCCTTGAGGATCTCCCACTTCGGGAAGTCCGGCTCCACCTGACGGTACAGTTCGTCCACGCGGTTCATAGATAACCCCTTCGATCGGATTCTTGCCCAGGAAGAACCAACAGATGCGGCAGGACTTGGGAATCGTAGCGGAAAGGGCGCGCGATCGCAAGCTGCGGGCGCGCCTGACAAGAAGCCTATTCTCGCTCGCGCCGCCGTGCGCTCACCGGCCTTGGCCGAGGGCGCACGCGCACGCACGCTCTTGCGAACGACTCGCTTCGGGATCTCGCCGCCGTCACGCCGCCGCGTGGTGGTCGGCTGGCCTCGGTCCCCCGCCGGTCTCCGGACCGATCTGGACCGCGGAGTCGCAGCTTCCCCAGGCGTTCAGCTCGTAGTCGTCCGCCTCCGGATCGTTGTACCAGCCGTCCCGGCAGAGGAACTTGTACGCGTACTTCCCAGGAGCAAGCGGCAAGGCGAGATGCCACGATCCGTCGTTTCGGCGGATCATCGGGTGCGAGCGTTCGTTCCAGTTGTTGAAATCTCCCACGAGATACACGGGGCCCCGAGCAGGTTCGGAGAACCGAAACAGCACACGGCCCGTCGGGTCGATCCGCACCATCTCTCCTCCCTTTCGGATCGATCTCTCATCTCGGAATATAGCACGCGTTCTCTCTGTCGCCACCCGGTCGAGAATCGGCCGGCGTCGCTCAGATGCGAGCCGCGAGTCTCGGGGCCGCGATCGCTGGAATCAGAGAAGAAGGCGCTCGACGGTCGCGAGAAGCCCATCCTTGCGCGGCACCGCGTCCGGAAGGATCGTGTCGCCCGCGCACGGAGGACGTCCGCCGTGGGGACATTCGCGGCACGAGAGGCAGAGGATCTTGCCTCCCGCAAGGCGAAGGCGGGAGAGAAGGCGCTCGCAACCCGCAGGGTTTCCCCAGAGGTCGGCGATGATGAGGTCGGGGCGCTCACCGCGCCGGACGCGCGCGATTCCCTCGCGGATCGGGACCGCGATGCACGCATGCGGGCTGCGGCGGAAGAGAGCCAGAAACGTCTGGCGGAGACCCTGGTCGTCCTCGACGACGAGGATCTTCTTCCTGAGCCCCACGGAACGCACTCCCTGGCCCGGAACCTATCCCCGGGCCGGCCGGGGAGTGGAGTTCTACTTCTTCGGCGACGCGGCCTTCATGCCGGCGTCGAGCGCCTTTTCGTTCAGATCGAGAAGCTGGGTCCTCCGAATATGCAAACGGAGGGCATTCAGCGCCTGTTCACGATCGAAGATTCCCGTGATCCCGAGATAGGCGCCGAGCATCACGACGTTCGCGACGCGCGTGTTCCCGATCGAGTCGGCGATCTGGGTTGCGGGGATCGCGTAGCTGCGGAGCCTCTCCGGCACCGGCACCCCCTCGATCAGCGAGGAGTCGTAGAGGAGCATCCCGTTGTCGATGACGTCGTTGACGAACCTCTCGTACGAGGGGCGGTTCATCGCGACGAGCACGTTCGGGAGCGAAACCGTCGGGCTCCCGATCCGTTCCGACGAGATCACCACGTGGCAGTTGGCCGTTCCCCCGCGCATCTCCGGCCCGTACGAGGGGAGCCATGTGACTCGGTGGCCCGCCTGCATCCCCGCTTCGGCGAGCACCTCGCCGAGGAAGAGGATTCCCTGTCCGCCGAAGCCGGCCACCTTCATGCGCACCGTCTCGCGGAGGGGCGCGGAGGGCTTCGGGATCGTCGCCGCTTCGCCGGTCTGGATTCCGAGGGCCTCGGCGACCGTCTCGAGCTTCGGCTCCTCCACGGGAGGGAGCTCTTCCTTGCTCCGATCGCGATAGACACCGAGAGGGAACACCGGAAGCATGTTCTTTGTGATCCACTCCCTCGAATCGGGCGGCGAGAGCTTCCATCCGGTCGGACAGGGAGAGAGGATCTCAACCAGCGAGAAACCGCGCCCTTCCACCTGCATCTGGATCGCCTTCTTGATCGCCTTGCGGGCCTTCGCGGTCGTCTTCGGGTCGATGAGCGCGACCCGCTCGAGATAGACGGGCGCCTCGAGCGAGGCAAGAAGCTCGCACACGCGGATCGGGAACCCCTCGTTCGCGCGGGTCCGACCGCGCGGCGTGGTCGAGGTCCTCTGGCCGAGCAGCGTGGTCGGCGCCATCTGGCCTCCGGTCATCCCGTAGATCGCGTTGTTGATGAAGAAGACGGTCATGTTCTCCCCGCGGTTCGCCGCCTGGAGAATATTGTTCCCGCCGATCGCGGCGAGGTCCCCGTCTCCCTGGTAGCTCATCACGATCGTGTGCGGCTGCGCGCGCTTCACACCGGTCGCAGCCGCGGGCGCGCGCCCGTGGGCGACCTGAATGTGCCCCATGTTGAAGTAGTAGTACGCGAACACGCTGCATCCGACCGGGCTCATCAACACCGCGCGGTCCGCAACCCCGAGCTCGTCCACCGCCTCGCCGATCATCTTGTGAACGTTCCCATGCCCGCACCCCGGGCAGTAGTGGGTCGATTCTTTGTCCGGGCCCGGCTTGTACTTGTACTGGTCGAGAATGCTCTTCGCCTTCTCCTTCACCACCATGTCCATTACGCCACCCCCTCCCGAACCTCGAGGATGCTCACGATTTCCTCCGCGCTCGGGACCATTCCGCCGGTTCTCCGGAAGAGGCGGACCGGCTTTCTTCCCTCGACGGCGAGCCGAACATCCTCGATTAGCTGGCCCGTGGAGAGCTCCGCGACGATGAATTCCTCGACGCTCTCCGCGCGCTTGCGGATGATGTCGGTCGGGAACGGCCAGAGGGTGATCGGCCGGATCATGCCGACGCGGACCCCCTTCTTTCTTGCCGCATCCACCGCCGAGAGGACGATCCGCGAGACGACGCCGTAGCCGATCAGGATCACGTCGGCGTCCTCGGTCCGATACTCCTCGTAGCGCACCTCGTTCGCTTGAACCGTCTGGTACTTCTTGAAGAGATGCTCGACGTGGACCTCGAGCTCCTCGGCCGAGAGGTGGATCGAGCTGACGAGGTTCCCCTGCGTTCGGCTCGTCCCGTCCACCGCCCAGGGCTTCTCCGGCTTCCAGATCTCCCGGATCGAGAGGTCGACCGGCTCCATCATCTGCCCGATGTAGCCGTCCGCGAGGATGACCGCCGGGTTCCGGTACTTGTCGGCCAACTCAAAGGCGAGGATCGTGAGATCGCACATCTCCTGCGCGCAATTCGGCGAGAGGACGATGTTCCGGTAGTTCCCGTGCCCTCCCCCCTTCACGACCTGGAAGTAGTCCCCTTGCTCGGGCGCGATGTTCCCGAGCCCCGGGCCCCCGCGCACGATGTCGACCACGACGATCGGAAGCTCCGCGCCGGCGGAGTAGGAGATTCCTTCCTGCTTCAAGCTGATTCCGGGCCCGGAGGAGGCGGTCATCGCGCGCACTCCGGTCGCCGCGGCGCCGTAGACCATGTTGATCGCGGCGACCTCGCTTTCCGCCTGGAGGAAAGTGCGCCCGAGCGGAGGGAAGTACAGGGCCGCGGTCTCCGCGATCTCGCTTGCCGGTGTGATCGGGTAGCCGAAGTACGCGCGGCAGTCGGCGAGGATCGCGCCCATGATCACCGCCTTGTTCCCTTTCATGAGTTTCCGCGCCATCAGCTTTCTCCTTTGGCGGGGCCGCCGCGCTTGTAGACGCGAATCGCCCGCGGCTCGGGGCATGAATAGAAGCAGATTCCGCACCCCGTGCACCGGATGTTGAGCGCCTTCGCGGGGTGATAGCCCATCCGATTCAGGTGGGGAGCGATCTCGATGTCGTGCTGCGGGCAGTCGTCGATGCAGAGGAAGCACCCCTTGCAGTGATCCTCCGAGATCTCGATCCACCCTTTCGTGCTCTTGACCGCTTCGGTTGTCATCGTCCCATCACTTCCTCCGCCGCCCGGGACGGCGGATGCCTGGTTGATCCGTTCGACTTTCCGTCATGCTCTCCCTCTTCGCGCGCGTGCAAGGCACGTGCCACCGCCGCCCGGTCCTCCTTGATTCTAACACATTGAGGCCGAAATGCTTGCCCTTCCCTTCCGACCGGCGCGGCTCCCGCCGTTGACAGCTTGGCTTCAGCTGGAACCTCGGTCCGGGACAAAATGGCAATCCCAGCGCCCGGCTCCGCTCGCTCTACTCCTCGGGCCGTGGGGCGGGGGACGGCGGGTTCTCCAGCTTCCGGTAGATCGTGCGCGACGCGATCCCGAGAAGGCGCGCGGCGAGCTCCTTGTTCCCCTGCGTGCGCCGCAGGGTCTCCTGAATGATCTTGTGTTCCGCCTCCTGCATCGTCATCCCGAACGGGATGCGGATCATATGCTCGCTCCCCTGTCTCTCCACGAGCGCGGGAGGAAGATCGTCCGGCTGGATCAAGCGGCCCTTCCCGAGAACCACCGCCCGCTCGATCACGTTCTCGAGCTCGCGGACGTTCCCCGGCCATGCGTATTTCATGAAGCGCTCGAGAGCCTCTTGGCTCAGCCCCTCGAGCGACTTACCGTTGCGCAGGTTGTACACCTGAATGAAATGCTCCGCGAGGAGAGGGATGTCCTCCGGGCGGTCGCGGAGCGGGGGGATGTGGATCGTCACGACGTTCAATCGGTAGTAGAGATCCTTGCGGAAGCGCCTCTCGCGGATCGCCTCCTCCAGGTTGGCGTTGGTCGCCGCGATCAGCCGTACGTCGCCGCGGATCGTCTCGGTTCCCCCGACCCGCTCGAACTCCCCCTCTTGCAGGACGCGAAGGAGCTTCACCTGCGTCGCCGGAGAGGTCTCGCTGATCTCGTCGAGGAAGAGCGTGCCGCCGTCGGCGAGCTCGAAGCGCCCCTTCCTCTGCGCGATCGCCCCGGTGAACGCGCCTTTCTCGTGCCCGAAGAGCTCGGCCTCGAGGAGCGTCTCGGGAATCGCCGCGCAGTTCACCTTGATGAACGGGAAGTCCTTCCGGTGGCTCGCGAAGTGGACGATGTTCGCGATCACCTCCTTCCCGGTTCCGCTCTCCCCCTCGATGAGGACCGAGGCGCTGCTCGGCGCGACCTGCTCCGCGACCTCGATCACCTTCTTCATCGCCAACGAGACGCCGATCGGGCGGGGGATCTTCTCCATGCTCTGGAGCCGCTCGCGAAGCTCCCGGTTCTCGCTCGCGAGCGCTTGCCGTTCGAGCGCCTTCTCGATCGATTTGAGGATGAGGGGTTTCTTGACCGGTTTCTGAATGAAATCGTACGCGCCGTCCTTCATCGCGCGCACGGCGTCGTCGATCGTCCCGTAGCCGGTGATCATGAGGACTTCGGTTTCGGGCGACGCGATCTTCAGCATCTTGAGGAGCTCGAGGCCGTCGATGTCGGGGAGGCGAAGATCGCAGAGCGCGACGCGGAAACGGCGCTTGCGGATCTCGGCCATCGCCTCTTTGCCGTCGGAGGCGGTGTGCACGTCGAGCCCCTCGCGCGTGAGGAGCCTTCGGAACGACTGGCGGATTTCCGCCTCATCGTCGATGACGAGAACCGAGGCTTTCTGGATCTCGCCGCTCATTCCGTCCCCTCGATCGTCGCGATCGGAGACCGCGCGTCGACCCGGTCGCCCGGCCGGACGTGCACCTCGACGATCCGACCCGCCCGCTCCGCCGGGAGCTCGTTCTGCATCTTCATCGCCTCCACGACGGCGATCGGATCGCCGGGCGCGACGGCCGCGCCAAGCTTCGCGCTCACCTTGATCACGAGCCCGGGCATCGGCGAGCGGACGACGAACCGCCCCCCGGTCCCCTCCTCCTCGCGCCGCGTTCCCGCGATCTCCTCGAGCTCGGTCCGAACGTCGACGTCGAGGTATTGGCCTTGGACGCGCACGACCCATCGGCCGGGGACGTCCCCCCGCTCGGTCTCCACCGTGTGCTGGCGGCCGCCGACGAGAAGCGAGAGGTAGAGGCGGTCGGCGAGAAACGCGGCGTCGACCTCCCGCGCCACGCCGTCGAGAAGGACGCGGAGTCCGGTCTCCGTCTCCTCGATGTCGATCGCCTTCTTCTCTCCGCCGAATTCGGCGTAGTAGCGCATCGGCGTTCCCTCGATCACGAGTCCCCGCGGAGCCCCTCGCGACGTGCGACCCACTTCCACGGCCCGCGCGCCGGGCCCTCCTCCACGACGATCCGATCCCGGTCGAGATGCGCGCGGATCGCCGCGGCGATGCGCGCCACGTCGCGCGCCCATTCTTTCGGTTGCAACATCTCGGGATGAAACGTTTCATCGATGAAGTGCGTGTCGTAGTCGCCCGAGCGGAATCGCTCGTGCTTCAGCGCCCAGAGATGGAACGGGATGTTGTGCCGGATCCCCTTGATCGCGTACTCGCCGAGCGCGCGGCGAGCCCTCGCGATGCAGTGGGGCCGGTCCTCGGCCCAGACGACGAGCTTCGCGAGGAGCGGGTCGTAGAGGATCGGCACCTCGTACCCCGCGTAGATCCCGCTGTCGTTTCGGATGCCGGGGCCGGAGGGGTTGTTCAGCCGGCGGATCTTCCCCGCGGAGGGGAGAAAGCCGTGCGCCGGATCCTCGGCGTAGATCCGGAACTCGATCGCGTGCCCGCGAAAGACGATGCTCTCCTGCGCGCGAGCAAGCGTCTCGCCGGCGGCGATGCGCACCTGCTCCCGGACGAGATCGATTCCGGTGACCGCCTCGGTGATCGGGTGCTCGACTTGGAGGCGCGTGTTCATCTCGAGAAAATAGAACGCGCGGTCCTTCCCCATGACGAACTCGACCGTCCCGGCGCTGAGATAGCCGACCGCGCGCGCCGCCTCGACCGCTTTGCGGCCGAGCGCCTGGCGGAGCTTCTCGTCGACGACGGGGCTCGGCGACTCCTCGATCACCTTCTGGAAGCGGCGTTGCACCGAGCACTCCCTCTCGCCGAGATGAAGAACGTTCCCGTGCCGGTCGGCGAGGATCTGCACCTCGATGTGGCGGGGGCTCTCGATGTACTTCTCGAGAAAGATCGTGCCGTCCCCGAACGCCTTTTCCGCCTCGGAGCGGGTTCTCTCGAGGGCGCTCTCGATCGCGGCCTCCTCCCTCACGATCCGCATCCCCTTCCCCCCTCCCCCCGCCGCCGCCTTGAGGAGGACGGGGAACCCGATCGCGCGTCCCTGTTCGCGCGCATCCTTCGCGTCGCGAAGCGGCGTTCCCGCCCCCGGGATGACCGGCACGCCGCGCTCGACCATCCGCCGGCGCGCCGCGACCTTGTTCCCCATGATCCGCATCGCCTCCGGACCCGGCCCGATGAACGCGATCTTCTCCGCCTCGCACGCGGCGGCGAACTCCGGGTTCTCCGAGAGGAAGCCGTAGCCCGGATGGATCGCCTCGGCGCCCGACTTCTTGGCGGCGCCGACGACCCGCTCGATGTGCAAGTAGCTCTCGGCGGAGGGACCGGGCCCGACGCGGTACGCCTCGTCGGCGTGCGCCACGTGGAGCGCCTCGCGGTCCGCGTCGGAGAAGATCGCCGCGGAGCGGATGCCGAGCTCGCGAAGGGATCGGAGGATTCGGACGGCGATCTCGCCTCGGTTCGCGACCATCACCTTCCGAAAGAGCATGTCGCCCCCCCACCAGGCTAGAGAGGAATGTTGCCGTGCTTCTTCTTCGGGAGGGCCTGGCGTTTGTTCTGCAGGCTCTCCAACGCGCGGATCACGCGCGGGCGGGTCTCGTTCGGCTCGATCACGTCGTCGAGGTAGCCGAGCCCGGCCGCGATGTACGGGTTCATGAACTTCTCGTTGTACTCGTCGATGAATCGGCGGCGGAGAGCTTCGCGTTCCTCGGGAGAGGCCTTCTCGATTTCCTTGCGATAGAGAATGTTCACCGCCCCCTCCGCCCCCATCACGGCGAGCTCCGCGGTGGGCCACGCGACGTTGTAGTCGCCGCGAATGTGCTTCGAGGACATGACGTCGTAGGCGCCCCCGTACGCCTTCCGGGTCACCACGGTGATCTTCGGAACGGTCGCTTCGCAGTACGCGTAGAGGAGCTTCGCCCCGTGCTTGATGATCCCTCCGTATTCCTGGTCGGTCCCCGGCAGAAAGCCCGGAACGTCCTCGAAGGTGAGAAGGGGGATGTTGAACGCGTCGCAGAAGCGGATGAAGCGGGCGCCCTTGATGGAGGAGTTGATGTCGAGAACGCCCGCGAGGACCTTCGGCTGGTTCGCGACGACGCCGACGGTTCGTCCGTTCAGCCGGGCGAAACCGACGACGATGTTGTTCGCGTAGTGCGCTTGAACCTCGAAGAACTCGCCGCCGTCCACGACGGGGCGGACGGCGGCGAGGATGTCGTAGGGCGCCTTCGGGTTGTCGGGGACGACGGAGTCGAGGCTCGTCTCCCTCCTTTCCGGGTCGTCTCCGGTCTCCTTGCGGGGCGGATCCTCGAGGTTGTTCTGCGGAAGGTACCCGAGCAGGCGCCGGATCCCGAGGATGCACTCCTGATCGTTCGCCGACAGGAAGTGCGCGACGCCGCTCGTCTCGTTGTGGGTGCGCGCGCCGCCGAGTTCTTCGGCGCTCACCTCCTCGTTCGTCACCGTGCGGATCACGTTCGGTCCGGTGACGAACATGTAGCTCGTCTTGTCGACCATGAAGGTGAAGTCGGTGATCGCCGGGGAGTAGACCGCGCCCCCCGCGCAGGGACCCATGATCGCCGAGATCTGCGGGACGACGCCGGAGGCGAGCGTGTTCCGAAGAAAGATCTCCGCGTAGCCGCCGAGGCTCTGCACGCCTTCCTGAATGCGCGCGCCCCCCGAGTCGTTCAGCCCGATGATCGGCGCGCCGTTCTCGAGCGCGGCGTCCATGAGGCGGCAGATCTTCTCCGCGTTCGATTCGGAAAGCGTGCCGCCGAAGACGGTGAAGTCCTGCGCGAAGACATAGACGAAGCGCCCGTCGACGCGCCCGTAGCCGGCGATCACGCCGTCGCCGACGACCCGCCTCTTCTCCATGCCGAAATCGGAAGACCGGTGGACGACGAAGACGCCGGTCTCCTGGAACGTGCCCGGGTCGATCAGGAGGCCGATCCGCTCGCGGGCGGTCAGCCGCCCGGAGGCCCGGATCTGCTCGATCCGCTCCGGTCCGCCGCCGAGCGCGGCCTCCTCTTTGCGCGCGCGGAGGTCCCGAATCCTCCGGCTCGATCCGTCCTCGCCCATGCCTCTCCTTCCGGAGTCCCGTCGTTCTCAGAGTGTAGCAAGCCAAGCGCGGGCTTGTCCACCGCGCCCCCGAATCAGTAGACGAAGTGCTCGAGCGGGTAGTAAGCGGTCTTCGCCGGAGAGCCGGCCGCGCGGATCCGCTCCGCGAGAAGATGGGCGTCGGCGGCGATCTCGGCGCGGGCGGGGGCCTCGATCCCCTCGGCGGCGGCCCACCCGGCGTACGTGCTCCCCTCGACGAGGCGGAAAGGCGAGAGGTAAAGGATATCGTTCGCGTCGAGAGGAAGCGAGGAGACGAGGCGAGCGGTCCCCTCGCGATGCGTCTCGCGGAAGCGAGCCCCGCCGACGCCGACGAGGAAGATGAGCCCGGCGGCGATTCCGGATTCCTTGAGCGCGCGGACCGCGCCCGGAAGCTCCTCGAGCGAGCCCGGTTTTCGGAGAAGCCGGAAGAGCTCCGGGTCCCCGGTCTCGACGCCGAGGTAGATCCTCCGAAAGCCGCGCGCGCGGAAGGGGTCGAGGCCGAAACTAAGCCGCCTCGCGAGCGACCGGACGCGCGCGAAGGCGTAGAGATCCCCCGGCGAGGGAAGCGCCGCCCCGCGCGCGCTCTCCTCGCGCACGATTTCGAGAACCCGATCGATCCGCGGGAGTAGCTTGGCGTCGGAGAGAACGAAGGGGTCGCCGTCGCCGAGGAAGATCGACCGGCGGAGAAGGATCGAGCGGCCGAAGAGGCGAAGCGCGCCGCGGACATGGCGTTCGAGCTCCTCCGGATCTCTCGCGCGGAAGGAGCGGTCCGGGTAGAGCCCGCAGAACGAACAACGATTCCAAGGGCACCCTTCGGTGAGCTGCACGACAAAGGCGAGCACGCGGTCGGGCGGGAGGATGGGGATGGGACGGTAGACGTCGGAGAAGCGCTTTTCCTCTTCTTCGAGGCGGGAGAGGTCCCATTCGGCGATCCGCGCGAGGCGCTCCTCGAGATCGCGCGTCTCGACCGCGCGGTTGTGCCCCCGAAGAAGCGCGGCGCGCGCCTCGTCCGCCAGCCGGCGGATGCGCCCGAGCACGGCCCGCTTCTCCTCCTCCCCGAGAAGACGGCCCGCCCGTTCCCTCTTCCCCTTGGCCATCATCGCGTGGGAGATGCCCCGCCGGTAGAAGCGCTCGTCGAGCTGCGCGCTGACCGGCCTCCCCTCGAGATCCCACTTGGCGATCTCGATCGAGATCCTCTCGATCGCGGTGAGGTTCGGTTGAAGGTAGGCTCGGAATCCGCCCCGCTCAATCCGCTCGATCACGTCGCCGATCCCGACGCAGAGGGGAAGAAGAGCGTGAAGACCGTGTCGCTCCCCGGATCGCTCCGGCACGCGATGCGCCCCCCGTGCTCGCGCATCACTTGCTGCACGAAGGCGAGGCCGAGACCCGTTCCGTAGGCTTTCGTCGTGTAGAAGGGGCCGAAGATCTTGCGGATCTCTTCCTTCGGGATGCCTACGCCCGTGTCGCGGACCTCGATGACCACCTCGCCGTCCTTCGTCCCGGCGACGACGCGGATCCTCCCGCCGGACGGCATCGCCTCCTGCGAGTTCCGGAAGAGGTTGAGGATGCTTTGCCGAACCTGGTTCCGGTCGGCGAGAAGCGGCGGCGTCCCGGAGAGGACTTCGATCGATAGGTCGATGTTTCGTTCCTGAAGCTCCGGGCGCACGAACTCGGCGATCGATTGAAGGAAGCCTTCCGCGTCGACCGGCTCGAGCGAGGGGCTCGGAAGGCGTCCGAAGCTGAGATACTCCTCGATCACGTTCGTCAGGCGGTCGATCTCGGAGAGGATCGACCCGACGAGGGACTCGGCTTCCGAGGAACCGACTGCGGGAAACCGGCGGATCTCGTCGAGAAGAAGTTCGACGTTCAAAGAGATCGACGAGAGCGGATTGCGAATCTCGTGGGCGACCTTCGCGGCCATGCTCCCCACCGCCACGAGCCGCTCGAGGCGCAGCATCTCCTGCTCGAGCCTCTTCCGATCCGTGAGATCGCGGATGAAGATGCGCGCCCCAAGGTATCTCCCCTCCTCGTTCCGGACGGCGGCGCTGTGGATCTCGACGTGCTTCTCCTCTCCGCTGCGGGAGAGGAGGTGGACCTCGACGCGGTCCTTCCCCTCTCGAACGGTCCGCTCGAGGTGCATGCGGATCCGCGGGTGGTGGCTCGCGGCGATGAGGTGATGGAACGAGAGCCGCCGGATCTCCTCCTCCTCGTATCCGAGGTTGGAGAGGGCGGCCCGGTTCGCCTCGACGATCCGTCCCTCGGGATCGACCGCGAGGACCATCTCCGGGTAGTTTTGCGCGAGGGTGGTGAGCATCGCCTCGGAGACCAGGAGAGCGTCCGGCCCGCCCGGGGTCCTCTCGTCGAGATCCCCGGGCGACTCGGGATCGCTTCCGGGGACCCGGGCGAGGGACGGCCGGCAGGCGATCTCGAGATCGAAAAGGAGCGCCTTCCCCAGCGAGGAGAGAACGAGCCGGCCTTCCGGATCATCGGGGACGAGGGTCTCCGGGAGGGCGAGGATCTCCTCCAAGAGGACGCCGGAAGCGCCCGGCGGCCAGCGGAAGGGAACGCGCGGGGGGCGGAAGGCGGAGACGATGCGCTCCCGACGCAACGCGTAGTCCCGGCCGTAGCGCCCTCCGAGAAGGAGCCGAATCAGCTTCCCGAGCGCCTCTTGCTCGCCGGGTCTCTCCGGTGGATCGGTGTCGCCTCGACCGGGATCCCTTTCCTCGCTGAGACGGTCGAGGACCCGCTTCACGATCTCGTCGAGCCGGGGAGCGATGCGCGCGCGGAGGGCGCGGAGGCGCTCGGCGTCCGCGCCTCGAAGCCCGAGGCGGGCCTTGAGCCCATCGATCGGGCTCTTCGGCTTCGGTCGCGGCGTTCGCGGCACGGAACTGAACCCCCTGGTCCGTCGGTTGCGCGCCCGTATTGTACCTGGTACAACGGCTCCGCACCTGGTACATTCGTTTCGGAGGACGCGGAGATGGCCGATTTCGAGGATCTTGCCGCCCGCGCGCGGGACGCCGCGCGCCGATCCTACTCCCCCTATTCCGGGGTGCGCGTCGGCTGCGCGCTGGAGACGGACGAGGGGGTGGTCTTCGACGGCACGAACATCGAGAACGCCTCGTTCAGCGTCACGATGTGCGCGGAGCGCGTCGCGCTCTTCAAGGCGGTGAGCGAGGGCGCCCGCGGCGTGAAGCGGGTGTTCATCTGGAGCGATACCGGCCTCCTTCTTCCCCCGTGCGGCGCGTGCCTTCAGGTCCTTTCCGAGTGGATGGCCGATGGGGCCGAGGTCACGCTTCTCCGCGAGGACGGCGAAGCGCGGACGTACGCGTTCCGCGAGCTTCTTCCGGTCGATCTGTCCGGACTTCGAAACCACCTGAAGTAACCATCGTAATCTATAGATCGGCGAGTAGTAGGATTCGTGAAGAGGTCGGGCGTTCCTTCAACATGGAACCGCCCCTCAGCCGGTCTGGCGCATGCGAAAGGGAGGGAGCCGGTGCCCCCTCCCCCTCCGAAGATCGTTTCGAGGCGCGAGCCCTACCGGATCAGCACCATCTTCTTGGTGCTCGAGAACTCGGACGCCTTCAGGCTGTAGAAGTACACGCCGCTCGCCACCGGCTCGCCGGAATTGCTCGTTCCGTCCCAGAGGACCGAGTGCGGCCCGGCCGCGGCGGTCCCGCTCTTCAGCGTGCGCACCTCGCGCCCCGCGGTGTCGTAGACCTTGAGATCCACCCTCCCCGCCTTCTCGATCGAGAACTCGATCGTGGTCGTCGGGTTGAACGGGTTCGGACGGTTCGCGAGAAGCTGGTTCGTGTGCCCTGGAACGCCTCCCTCGACATCGGTGAGCCGGGTCGAGCAGACGTCGTTGATGTCCCGCGGGTTGATCTTGCGGCGCCCGTAATCGTAGTTCAAGGGGCCTTGAACGAACTGGACCGAGTCGCCGACCTGCGGGTCGTAGAGACCGTTCATGTTCGGATGGAACGGCTTGATCCCCGGTTCGAACATGTCGTCCACGGAGATCGTGTCCGCGCCGCCCTTCCAGAGAGAGAACTCGCCCCACCCGATCGTGTCGCTCAGAACCTTGAGACCCTCGATCCGGACGAGCTTCCCTTCGTACGGTTCGGTGAGCGCCGTCGCGAGGGAGACGGTGACCGGGGCGATGACCCCGACCCCCTTCGCCGCGATGAGGACCGTGTCGATGATCGATCCCATCTGGAGGTTGCCGAAGCGGGGGCCCGCGAGACCGGAGATGAGAATCGAATCGCCCCGCGCGATTCCGTACGCTCCCATATCAGGCACGTTGCCGACGTAGCAATTGATCCCGTAGCCGAAGCCGGCGCGATCCTGGATGAACATGTGGCGGTTTAGATACGACTCGGTCGGAGCAGCCGTCGCGACCGCGCCGATGCAGATCGGACGCCCCGCGAGCGATGCGCTGTCTGCGACCGTCCGCATGAACTCGACGCTCTTCACGCCCGGGATGAACTGCTCGGTGTTCGGCGAGGTCATCGGCACCCCGTAGCTGTTCGCCACGTTCTGCACGGTGAGCGTTCGGTGCGTCAGCGTGTCGCGGAAGGAGGACATGTCGCTCGTCGTGAGGATGACGCCGAAGGAGTCGACCATCATCGCGGACGAGAGGATGTCGATGTCAAAACCTGTAATGTAGTAATTATTCGCGTTCTCTGCGGAGGCCCGATCCAGGGCGCGGTCGAACTCCACGCCGATGTGCGTGTCGTCGATCGGGTACGCGTAGCGGGTCTCCGGCGCCGGCGGAAGGCCGCAGTAGACGATGTCGTTGTTGCCGCGCGGCTGGATGCGATAGACGTTCCAAGCGAAGTCGCCGTGCCCGACGATCGTGCAGAGTGTGTCGAGCGAATCAGGGATCGCGTACGGCGCGTAGGACTTCTTGCCGATCCAGAGGGAGTCGTTCGCGGCGCAGTTCGCGTCGCTGTCGATCTCCTCGACCTGCCACCAGCGGTTCGTTCCGTCGTTCGTTCGCGTGACGCGGACCGAGTCGACCGAAACGAGCACGCCTTCCCACTTCTCCGCCTCGGTGTTGATCGAGTCGTTCAGGTCGCAGGTCGTGAGCGGGACCGGCGCAGGAACCGAGGCGGATCCCACGATCTTCGCGCAGCCGAGGTTGTTGTAGATGCGGATCTCTGTGAGCCC
>VGIW01000032.1 GCA_016867715.1 Candidatus Eisenbacteria bacterium
GTCTTTCTTATGTTATGGTGAGGCTCGGCCGGCCGAACCTTGGACGGGAAGGCCGAGAGAACCGGCGGACCCCGGATCGCGCGACAACCCGAACCTATTATCAGGTAACGCGTTATGCAAGACGACCACCGAGACCGATCGATCGATGCCGCCGCGAAACGGGTCGTGACCCGCCGCGGCTTCATGAAGGGGGTGGCCGGCGGGATCGCCGCCGCGAGCCTCGGGTTCCCGCTCGCCTCCTGCGCCTCCACGAAGTCCGCGACCAGCCGGAGGGTGATCGTCCTCGGCCTCGACGGGCTCGACCCGACCCTCATGCAGCGGCTCATCGACACCGGGCGCGCACCGAACTTCAAGAAGCTCCAAGAGACAGGAACGTACAGTCGGCTCGGCACCACGATGCCGGCCCTCTCGCCGGTCGCTTGGTCGAGCTTCATCACCGGGCTCAACCCGGGCGGGCACGGGATCGCGGATTTCATCGCGCGCGACCCGAAGACTTACATGCCGGTCTTCTCGATCTACGTCGCCGAGGATCCGGGGCGGATCCTCTCGCTCGGCGACTTCCGTCTCCCGCTCTCCGGAGGCGACGTGAAGAACCTCCGCAAGGGGAAGCCGTTCTGGGCGTACCTCACCGAGCAGGGAATCCCCGCGGTCGTCGTCCGCATCCCGACCAACTTCCCCGTCGACGAGACAGCGACCCGCGCGGTGAGCGGAATGGGAACGCCGGACCTCGTCGACTCGTACGGGATGTTCAACTACTACACGACCGACACGTTCGAGGACTACCCGAACATTTCAGGCGGCAACGTCCACTACCTCGAGAAAAAGAACCACCGCGTCGACGCGTTCCTCCCCGGCCCCGTGAACGCGATGCGCGCGCCGAAGGAGACGCGGCGCGACAAGTTCGCGAACCACGCGAAGGTCCCCTTCACCGTTCACGTCGATCCCGAGCGCGATCTCGTCCGCATCGACATCCAGAATCGGAGGGTCCTCCTCAAGAAGGGTGAGTACAGCGATTGGGTGCGCGTCACCTACGACATGCTCCCCGTCTTGAGCAGCGTGAGCGGGATCGCGCGATTCCTCCTCAAGGAAGCGCACCCGCACCTCAAGCTCTACGTCACGCCGATCAACATCGACCCGGAGAACCAGGCGATGCCGGTGACGCACCCGATAAGCTACGGCTCCGACCTCGCCCGCGCGACCGGGCCTTTCTGGACGAAGGGGCTCCCCGCCGACACGAAGGCGTTCGACTACCGGATCATCAACGACGAGGAGTACGTCGGACAGGCGGAGCTCCTTCTCAAGGAGCAGATCGCGCAGTTCGACTACGAATGGTCGCGCTTCCGCTCGGGATTCCTGTTCTATTACATCTCGAACACCGACCAGGACGCGCACATGCTCTGGCGGAACATGGACGAGACGCATCCGATGCACGGTGCGAGCGACAAGCGCTTCGCCGGCTACATCCCGCATCTCTACGAGGAGATGGACAAGCTCGTCGGCAAGGTTCTCCCCGCTCTCGACGAGAACACGCTCCTCCTCGTCTCGTCGGACCACGGCTTCGCGCCGTTCGGCCGCCAGTTCCACTTGAACTCTTGGCTCCGCGACAACGGCTATCTCAAGCTGAAGCCGGACGCGGAAAGGGCGCGCGAGTCGACCATCCTCGACGTCGATTGGAAGGAGACGCTCCTCTACGGCGTCGGCTTCAACGGTCTCTACGTGAACCGGAAGGGGCGCGAGGGAGAGGGATTCGTCGACGACGCGAAGGCGGCCGAGATCGTCGCGCGCGTCTCTCGCGAGCTCGAGGCGATCACCGATCCAGAGACCGGGATCCGCCCGATCCACAAGGTGTACCGCCGCGAGGAAATGTATAGCGGAGACGAGACCCCGATGATGCCCGAGATGCTCGTGGGCTACACGCCCGGATACCGTTCGTCGTCGCCGTCGGTCCTCGGCGAAACCGGCAAGGCGATTCTCGACCTGAACCCGTGGGCTTGGAGCGGCGACCACTCGATGGCGCGCGACCTCATCCCAGGGTCGCTCGTCTCGAACCGAGCGCTCCCGGGGCGCGACCCGAACATCCTGGATCTTCCGGTGACGATCCTCGACTTCTTCGGGATCGCGAAGCCGCCGCAGATGGTCGGCAAGAGCCTCCTCCGAAACGCGTGACCGTCGCGATCGTTTACTGCACGTAGCCGAGCGAGCGGAGCTGCTCGAGCGTCTCCGCCCCGACCGCCGCCGAGTCGCCCCCTTCGAAGGAGAAGAGCTCAACCTTCTCCTCCCACGAGCGAAGATGCCGGAGCAACACGTCGGTCCGGTCCGGCTCATCGCCCGCGATATCCTTGAGCTCCAAAGGATCTTCCATCAAGTTATAGAGCCTCGTCGTGTGGAGATCCTTGCTGAGGATCATGCGGTACCCGCCGAGCGCGACCGCCCGCTGCTCCCCGAGAAGCGGCGACTCGCTGAAGGCGATGTAAGGAGGCCGGCCCTCCCCGCGGATGAGGGGGACCAGGCTCTCCCCTTGCACATGCGGAGGAAGAGGCGCCCCCGCGAGATCGAGAAGGGTCGGCATGAGATCGATCGTCTCGACGAACTGCTCGACTCGCCCCGCCGATGCTTCGCCGGGGAGACGAATGAGAAGCGGCACCCGGGTCACCGTCGTGTGGAGCTTCTCGTGGAGGACCGATCCGTGCTCCTGGAACTCCTCGCCGTGGTCGGAGAAGAGGACGACCGTCGCCCGCTTGTCGAGGCCGGTCTCTCGAAGAACATCGAGAAACTCCCCGACCCAGGCGTCCACGTAGTGAATGCCACCGTCGTAGAGCGCCTTCGCGTACTCGAGGTCGGCCTCGGCGAGCGGCCGCGGCGTCCCCGCGTGAAACGACTCGCGCACCGCCTCCATCGCCTCCGCGGTCGCCTCGAACCCTTCGGTCGGCGCCGCGAGCCCCTTCAAGAAGAGGCTCCGGTGCGGCTCCGGCGGATCGTAAGGAGTATGAACATCATAGGTGTGAATCAAAAGGAGGAAGTTGCCGGGCGCGTTCTTCCTCATCCAGTCGAGCGCCTTCGGACCGACCGCCGCGAGCCCCCCGCCCTGGTTGTTGTCGTAGAGCGCGAAGCCCTGCTCGAAGCCGAATCCCGGGCTCAGGTACGCGCCGTCGACGAACGCGGCGGTCGCGTAGCCGCGCTCGGCGAGAGCCTCGGCGAGCGTGGTCGCCTCGTCAACGAGGCGGCTCCCCTCGTCGATCATGCGGTGGCTGCTCGGGTAGATGCCGGTGAAGATCGACGCCTGCGACGGGGCGGTCGTCGGCGCCTGGCTGAACGCCCACTCGAAAACAACCGACTCCGATGCCAGGCGATCGATGTTCGGGCTCGTCGGGCGGGAGTACCCGTACGCTCCGAGATGGTCCGCGCGCAGCGTCCCGATGTCGAGAAGGATGATCGGGTGCGGACCGGTGGGGATGGACGCCGTCTTTCCGGCTTCCCCGCCTCCTCCGCAGCCGGAAGAGAAGACCAACGATGCCGCGAGAAGCGAAGCGAGGATGAGCGGGTTCCTCATCGTATGTCCTCCTTGTCGCGAGGAGAGAAGAGCCGTCCGCGGCCGTTTCGGACCGAGCGCACCGCCTTTCGCCACGAACGGGGAGACCATAGCACGGATGAGCCTCGTTGAGAACCGCGCACGTCCGTGCGGAATCCGACGATCGGCCTTGCCGCGCCCGTCGGGCGCAACTAGACTGAATCCGTCGGAAGTGTGCTCCTTCCGCAACCGCCGGGGCACGGGGCAAGGGGGTGAGCCGGCGAGTTCCGCAGCGCACCGGGCCCTGCCGATCCGGCCACATGCCGTGGGCTCGGTGCGCGAGGACTGTCTGAGCCGGCACCCCCTTGCCCCGCGCCCCGGCCGAAAGAACACCGGTCGAGTTCCTGTCGGACGAAGGCTAGACTGAACACCCAGAGGCAACGAGCGGTCCGGGGCCGATTCGGCGAGGCTGCGCGATCCCATGCGGCGAACGATCGTTCTTCTCTTTCTCGTCGCTTTCGCTCTTCGGATGGGAGCGGTGCTCGCGATCGGCGAGTACAAGCGCCCGAACACGTGGGAATCCGGTCTCGTCGCCGACGCGCTCCTCGAGGGGAAAGGGTTCGCCCTCGATTGGCGAACAATGCTCGGGAAGCCTCCTGAGCCGGACGCCGCCTCGACCTGGTGGTCGCCCGCATATCCCCTCCTCCTCGCGGCGTGCCGGATCGTCGCGCCGGGCGCGCCCTACCTTCTGGTCAGCATCGTCCAGGCCCTCCTCCTCGCGGCGGTTCCCGTATTGATCTTTCATATGGGAAGGAGCTTGTTCGACGAAAGGGCGGCTTGGATCGCGGCGCTCCTCGCGGCCGTCCACCCGCCCCTCCTCGGCTACGCGGCCCTCATGCAGACGGCGGCGCTCGAGATCTTCGCGCTCACCCTCTCTCTCGCTCTGGCGACTCGGGTCTTGCGCGAGACTCCCGCGATCGGCGAGGCGGCCGGCTCTCCCTCGCGGGGCGGGCGGGACGCGTTCCTTGCGGGGCTCTTCCTCGCCCTCGCCTCTCTCACGCGGGGCCCCGCCCTCGCCCTCCTCATCCTCGCCCCGATCGCGTGGCTCGCGGCAGGGATTCCCGCGCGCCGCGCGCTCGCCCTTTCGGGGTTTCTCTTCCTCGGCGCCCTTCTTCTCATCGGACCGTGGACCGCGCGGAACTACCGCGTCCGGGGGGAGTTCGTCCTCATCTCGTCCAAAGGAGGCTGGAACCTCTTTCGCGGGAACAACCCGTCGAACACCCCCTTCGCCCCCTTCGACAACAAGCGAGCGATCCAGCCGGACCTCCGGTCGAAGCTCATGGAGATGAACGAGGTCGAGGGAGACCGCGCTCTTCGCCGGCTCGCGCTCGACTACATTCGCGCCCAACCCGAGGATGCTTTTCGGAACATGCTCGGGCGCGTGAAGCAGCTCGTCTGGTTCAACGAGGAGTTCGGTCGAAGCAGCGGGTACGCGAGCCTTCTCCGGAGGATCACCCGCCCGGTGTACATGACCGCCTGGCCCCTCCTGCTCGCTTTCGGAGCGCTCGGGATCGCGTGGACCCGGAGATCGTGGCGGCGGCTCCTCATCTACTACGGGACGATCGCGACGATCGCCGGGGTGATCCTTCTCACCTACTTCGAAAACCGATACCGCGCTCCCCTGGAGCCGATCCTGATCCTCTTCGCGGGGGCGGCCCTCGCGCGGATCACTGGGCGTTTCTCCGCCGGACGGTGAACGTCCCTCGCGCGCGCGGCCGTTCCCCCTCACCTTCTCTCGCGCCCTCTTCCGCGAAACGGCTCGATGTGATATCCTCTCCCTTGTTCCGCCCCCCGAGCTCCAGCCGCGGCCGCTCGCGGGGGCGCTTCTGTGTAAGGATCTGCGTAAGGAGGTGAAACGGATGTCGGCAGCTGTTCGCGTCGTTTTGCTCGTCTGAGGGACGGCCGCCGGGCGCGGGTTCGCGCCCACGGCAGAAAGCCCCGCGGAGCGCGGAACGGCGGGGACCTGCGGCGGATGTCCCTCCCCTCTCGGGCAAGGAAATCGCTTCGTCTAGGTCTCCCTCTACCGTTCCCCGGCCCCGCGAACGACTCGTTTCGTGCCCCCTGTCGGCTCGTGCGCGCAGCGGGGAGAAGGGAGACCGCACCGTGTCCGAAAACGACTACACCGACATGTGGACGAACCTCGGGATCGATCTCGAGGCTCACGATCGGCTCATGAAGACCCTCGGGCAGTTCTATGGAGACATCTACCTTTCACAGACGAACCGTCCCGAAGGGATGAAGTACTTGGATTTTGTCCTCTCCGAAATCCACGGCCTTCGCATCCGAGAGCTTCTTGAAGCGAAGAACGAGGGACGCAAGATCGTGGGGACGTTCTGCCTCTACGTCCCCGAGGAGATCGTGCTCGCGGCCGACGGAGTGTGCATCGGGCTATGCGCGGGCGCGGAGGTCGGGACGGAGCAGGCGGAGCAAATCCTCCCGAGGAACACCTGCGCGCTCATCAAGTCCTTCTTCGGGTTCAAGCTCGCCCGGCTCTGCCCGTACACGGAAAGCTGCGACCTCGTGATCGGCGAAACGACCTGCGACGGGAAGACGAAAGCGTACGAGCTGTTCGCCGAGCTGGCCGACGTCTTCGTCATCGAGGTGCCGAACACCAAGGGAGACGCGGGGCGTTCTCTCTGGAGGAGCGAGATCGGCCGGCTGAAGAACAAGATCGAGGAGCTGAGCGGGAGAACGATCACCGCGGACGGTCTTCGCGCGGCGATTGAAACCGTGAACGCCAAGAGGCGCGCCCTCGCTCGCCTGAACGCGCTCCGTGAGACCGTTCCGGCGCCGATTTCCGGAAGGGACGCGCTCCTCATCAACCAGGTCCAGTTCTACGACGATCCCGTCCGCTTCACGGCAAAGCTGAACGAGCTGTGCGACGAGCTCGACGACCGCGTGCAGAGAGGGATCGGGGTCGCGCCGGCGGAGGCTCCTCGCATCCTCGTCTCCGGGTGCCCGATGGCCGCCCCGAACTGGAAGGTCCCCTACATCATCGAGAAGAACGGCGCGGTGATCGTCGGCGAGGAATCGTGCGTCGGGGAGCGCGGCACCCGGAATCTCGTCCCCGAGACCGGGAGGTCGGTGGACGAAATGCTTGACCAGATTGCCGAGCGCTACTTTCGGATCGATTGCGCCGTCTTCACGCCGAATGAAGACCGCATGGGACATGTGCGCGAGATGTCGGAGAGATACGGAGCGAACGGGGTCGTGCACTACGCCCTCCAGTTCTGCACGCCCTACGCGATGGAGGCCGGCAAGGTGGAGCGCGCCCTCAAGGCGGACGGGGTGCCCATGCTTCGGATCGAAACCGACTACGGCATGGAGGACTTCGCCCAGATCGAGACGCGCGTTCAGGCGTTCCTAGAGATTCTCCGGTAGCGAAAGCGGGGAGGACAGGCGATGAGAACCGCAGGGCTCGATATCGGATCGCGGAGCGTCGAGCTCGTCGTCGTAGAGGCCAGGAGCGGAGCGGTGGTCTCGGCCCAAGAGGTCGAGACCACCCCCGCCCTTCGGGAGGATTGCCGGCGGCTCCTCGCCGAAGCCTCGTACGACCGGCTCCTCGTCACCGGATACGGGAGGAACCTTGCGGAGATCGCATTCGACGCCCCGAGCGTCACGGAGATCAAGGCATACGCCCGCGGCGCCCGAGCGGTTCTCGATGAGTGCCGAGTCGTGCTCGACATCGGAGGCCAGGACACGAAGGCGATCGCGCTCGACGGGGAGGGCCGCGTCGATCGTTTCGAGATGAACGATCGATGCGCCGCGGGCGCCGGGCGCTTTCTGGAGATGATGGCCTCCGCCCTCGGGTGCTCGATCGAGGAGTTCGGCGAGGAAGGGCTTCGCGGCGAGAACGGAATTCATCTCTCCACCATGTGCGCGGTCTTCGCCGAGTCGGAGGTGGTGGGGCTCATCACGCGGGGCGCGCGCCGACCGGACATTGCTCGCGCCGTCCACCGCGCGATCATCCGGCGAACCGTGGCCATGCTGAGTAGGGTCTCGCGAGAAGGACCGCTCGTCTTCGCGGGAGGGGCGGCGCGGAATCGGTGCCTCGTCCTTCTCCTCGAAGAAGAGATCGGAGGGAGGGTCTTCGTTCCGGAGAGACCAGAGATGCTGGGGGCTCTCGGGGCCGCCCTCCTCGCCGCGGAAGCGATCCCCGCCGGGCCGCGGTCGGATCGCGGGCGGGAGAGGCGACGCCCGCCCCTCGCTTGAACGGGGGGACCGCACCGGGACGCGGGCCCGTCTGCGTGCGCGACGGCCGAGGTAGAGCGAGAGGACGATCCCCCAACTTCAATCGAAACAACGAATTGCCGAGGGCGGCGCTCGGGGTGGGCGGCCCGCCCCTCTCTGAGGGCGCGTCAGGGCGCTTCAACCTATTGGCTGGAAATATGTTACGCCAGCACACCCTCGGCCGGTCGCTCGGGAACGACAGAGAGAGGCGGGTGGCCGAGACGAGCCGCACTGGCCGATCTTCGAGCGGTTTTGTGATTTACTCTCAAGCCGTGCATATGATATACTGCCCTCGTCAAAAAAGAGCATTGCCCCCCCCAAGGCAACGTGTTGTGGAACCGGTGAATCGCGAGAAAGCGACACCTTGAGTTCTGACGACATGGCGGGCGGCTGTCCCACGACCGCCAGAAAGGAGGGCCGACCCGACCAGACAGCCTACGGCAATCCAGAGATGGAAGTGGTGACGTAGTTCTTTCTGTCTGCATGAGGAGTAACCGAGCATGAAGTACATTGTGTTGGCTCTCTTGTTTGTGGCGAGCTTCGCCTCGGCCGACAACGCCCTCACCCCGACGAACGTGTTCGACGGCGTGAAGGAGTCGGTCCCCGGCCAGAACCCGTTCAATCTGCGCCAGGGCGGCGAGACGATCGCGCTCGCGACCGTGATTCCGGGACTTCCCTACACCGACGTCGGGACGACCTCCGGATACATCGATAACTACAACGAGGTGTGTCCGTACACGCTGACCGGCGGCCGGGACGTGGTCTATAAGTTCACCCCGACCACGACCATGCAGATCACGATCGATCTTTGCGATTCGTATTACGACACGAAGGTCTACGTGTACCGGAACAGCCATACCCCTGGAGCCCCCTGGGCCTGCAACGACGACGCCTGCAGCGGACCGAACTACCCGTACGCGTACCTCTCCTACTTGGAGTGCGTGCAGGTTTACGCGGGGGATACGTACTACATCGTGGTCGACGGCTACAGCAGCTCCGACTATGGGACGTACGTGCTGAAGGTCAGGCAGTGCGTGCCGTGCGAGACCCCGTGCCCGCCCGGCGGGATCGCCGAGGGCGAGCCGACTTGCTATCCTGGCTACCAGGATCCGTACAACGGCGGCTGCAACTCGACCCCGAACGTCTTCCAGACGGTTTTGTGCCCGAGCAACCCGGTCGTGTACTGCGGCGAGACCGGCAACTGGCTCGACTACTACTACTACCGGGACACCGATTGGTATGAGATCGTGATCCCGGGACCGGATCCCAAGTTCGTCACCGCGACCGTGGAAGCCGAGTTCGGCGTGCTCATGTTCCTCATCGCGGCGGGGCCCGAGCCGACGCCGTGCACCAACTACTCGATTCTCACCAACGGCACGGCGAACAAGTGCGTGCCTCTGTCGCTGTCCTGGAACTTCAACCCGGGCAAGTACTGGATCTGGGTCGGTCCGTCGTCCTTCTACGCCGGAATTCCGTGCTCCGGACCGATGAACCGGTACACGCTTGAGATCGACGGCTACTGCGACGTGACCGCCATCGAGAACAGCTCGTGGGGGAACGTGAAGACGTTGTTCCGGTAGTCGAACCTGCTTTGTGTTCTTTGAGGGCGGGCGTCCCACGGGCGCCCGCTCTCTCTTTCGCCTGGAGGTTGCGCGCGTTTTCTGCTGCGAACGCGGATGGCGGCCTCCGAGGCCTCCCTTCCGTCGCCGCTTCCTCACCGTAGCTCCAGGGCTACGCTTCCGGGAGCGGCTCGTCCAGGTCGGCCTCTCGGCACGCCCTCCGCCCCCTCGCGACGAAAACGCGCGCAACCTCCAGGCTTCCTCGGAACGCCCAAACCTGCGAACGCGGATCTCCCTTCGCGCTTCCGCGCTCCGGGAGCTTCCTCGGCGACCCGTCCCTCCGGGACGGGTGCCCGCCTCGGTCGCGCGACAAGACGCCTCCGAGGCCTCCCTACGAGCGCGTCTTCGTTTTCGCCGATCGAGGTTTGTAGGAAGGGAGCATCCTGCGGGCGGGCTCGAAGTTCGGGTCGCTGTCGAGCGCGGCTTGCAGCGAGCGGATGTGCTTCTCCTCCTCCCCCTTGCTCTTCAGCGCGAGCGCTTTCCCGTAGTGGGCGTGCGGAAGGTCGGGCCGATGCGCGAGCGCCTTATCGTAGAAGCGGATCGCCCCGTCCGGGTCGCCGGCGCTGAGGCGCGTGTTCCCCAAGTTCACGTAAGCGGGGGCGTAGGTCGAGTCGCTCGTCAGCGCCTGGAGGAAGCACGTGAGCGCGCCGTCGGTCGCGGCGCCCGCCCTTCGCAGAATGACGTTGCCGAGGTTGTTCCACGTGGGCGCATGCTTCGCGTCGACGGAGAGAAGTCTGCGAAGATACTTCTCCTCTTCGTCGAAGTTTCGGTCCCTTCGGTGCCAGGAGGCGAGGGACTCCAGCACGAGGATGTTCTCCGGATCGACGGCGATCGCCTGCTCGAAGAGCGCCTTCGCCTCCGCGAGCTTCCCTTCCTTCTCGAGCGCTTCACCCTTCAAGAGCATCTCGTGCGCCGGATAGCGTTCCGGCGGATGGGGAAGGTTCTCGTCCTCGGTGATCGGGAAGCTCGGCGCGACGTAACCGAGCGCCTCGAGCATCGCGCGCTGCTCGGCGGAAAGCGCCCCTTCGGCTTCCCCCATCTCCAGCTCCCGATGCCGGCCGCGCGTCTCCTGGAGCAAGACCGCGAGACGCGCGACCGCGTCCGGGTTCTCGCGGGAGACGTCGCGAGACTCTCCCGGATCCGAAGCGAGATCGTAGAGCTCGTCCTTCGAGCCGCGCACGAGCTTCCAGTCCCCCTCGCGGACCGCGTAGAGCGGCGCCCAACGATAGGAGACGTTTCCGAAAAAGCTCTCCGCGTATTGCGGACGCTCGGGATGTTCTCCCGGCTCGCCGAGAAGCGGGAGAAGGTTTCGCCCTTGTCGAGAGGGATCCGGCTCCAGCGCGAGAAGGTCGGCCAGAGTCGGGAGAAGATCGACCGTCTCGACCCCCTCCTCGATCAGCTGACCCGAGGGGCCCCCTGGGAATGACAAGATCCACGGCGCCGAAACGGTCGTCTCGTAGAGAAGAAAGCCGTGCTCGGTCTCGCCGTGATCGCCGAGACCTTCTCCGTGATCGCCGACCACGACGACGATCGTTCGGGCGAGGCTCCCCTCCTCTTCGATCGCGTGCAACACGCGCCCGAGCTGGCGATCGGCGAACGCGACCTCGCCGGAGTACGCATCCCCGCCCGCGACCTCTTGGTACGGGGCCGGAGGGTTCAGAGGGCGGTGCGGATCGTAGAAGTGCACCCACGCGAAGAAGGGACGCGATCGGTTTCTCTTCGCGAACCAACGAGAGAACGAATCCACGACGAAGTTCCCCTTCCGCTCCGGCTGCTCCCGCTCGTGGAGATCGGTCTCCGTCTTCTCCCAAACGTCGTCGTAGAGGTCGAACCCCTGGTGCAAGCCGTTCGCGCGCGAGAGCACCTGGCTCGCGAGGAACGCCGCGGTCTCGTAGCGCTTCGCGCGGAGAAGCTCGGCGAGCGTGGTCGCCTCCTCGGGAAGCCTGCGCCCGTTCACGCGGAGGCCGTGGGAGGCCGGATGGAGGCCGGTCATCATGGTCGCGTGCGAAGGCGCGGTGAGCGGGACGGAGACCTGCGCCCGCGTGAAGAGGACACCGGAGGCGGCGAGCTGATCCATGTGCGGTGTGAGCGGTCCCGGCTTTCCGTAGCAGCCGACCGCGTCGCGGCGAAGCGTGTCCATCGTCACGAGCAAGAGGTTCGGGCGCTCGACATCATCGACCGCCGGCGCGCACGCGAGGACGAGGAGAAGCGCGGGAAGGAACCGAACGATCCGCATGCTTCGATTGTACGGCAAGAAACGGTGACAGCCACCTTCTTCCTCAATGGTGTCTGTCACCATTAGAACGGCCCCGCCTCGAAAGACGGGGCCGTCATCAAGCTCGTTTCGGTGGCGGTGGGTTCCCCCGTTCGCGGGGCGACCCTCTAGCCTGGATTATGCACGCGTTTTCGTCGCGAGGACGCGAAGCGCGTGCCGAGAGGCCGACCTAGACGAGCCGCTCCCGGAATCGTAGTCTCGGCACTACGATGAGGAAGCGGCGACGGAAGGGAGGCCTCCTAGGCCGCGATCCGCGGCCGCAGCAGGAAACGCGTGCATAATCCAGGCTAGGCCACGCTCGTGGAAGGCACCCCTACGGGGCCGCCACCTCCACTAAGCCGCATCGGTCACTATTCACCGGACCACCTCCTCTCCGGGCGCGAAGCGATCGGCGAGTCCCACCTCGCCCGGCGCCTGGCCCGCCCGAGGGCGACGCGCCGCCGCGGCGATGCCGCAGGTTGCCCACGCGGTGATTATACCGCGACCGGTTACGGTCGTCCACACCAACGTCGGCGGAGCGGCTCGAAGGGCGAGCGTTTCGAGATGAGTCGACCGGCGCGCGCTGTGACGTGCGCCCCGGAAGGCTTGATGATAGGATGCGTCGGAACCGACCGAGGAGAGCGTTTGACACACAATCCTCGGCGTCCCCACCGGAAGGAAGTGCGATGACGTTCCGTGCCTTCGCCGTCCGGCTTTCGCTCCGAGCGATCGCCCTCTTCGTCGCGCTTTCGTGGGCCGTCCGCGTGTCCGGAGAGTCGCCGCAACAAGAGGAGGCGGGCGGGAATCTCGACACGCTCGACGCGGACAAGGTCCTTTCCCCTTTCCCGGTCATCGGCGAGCGAATCGGGCGGAGCGCCGGTCCCGGGCGGGTCCGAATCGACGGCCCGGCCTTCGAGGCGCGGGACGCGATGTCAGCGGAAGAGATCGGCCCCCTCCTACCGTCGACCAAGGTGAACTTCAACTCGCGCGGCGAGGCGCTCTTCATGATCCGGGGCGCTTCCGAAAGGCATGCCGGCGTCTTCCTCGACGGCATCCCGCTCGTCATTCCGTGGGACGAACGGGCCGATCTCTCGATGATCCCTCTCGAAGCGATCGCGGGAGCCCGCGCGACGCGAGGCGTGGAGAGCGCTCTCGACGGGCCGAACATCTTGGCCGGCTCCGTTCGCCTCGAACCGTTCGAGTTGACACGGACCGGCTATCGAACACGCCTCTCGGTTCGAGCCGGCGAGGCGGGGGCGCTCTCGGTGCAAGGCTCTCACGCGGCGCGACAGGGTCCCTGGCACGGGCTCCTCGCCGTCGCTCGGCGGGAGCGGGCGGCGTTCTTGGTCCCGGCCGGCTACGATCCTCCCTACCATCAGAACGAGACGCGCGCGCGCATGAACAGCGATCTCGAGCAGCTCTCGGGTCTTCTTCGCGGCGGCCTCGACCTTCCGGGGGGCGGCAGGGTTCGACTCCTTCTTCTCGCGTCGGACGGATCGAAGGGGGTCCCGCCCGAGACCCACACCGAGGACGCGCGGTTCTGGCGCGAGCCGCTCGTTCGAAGGCTGTCGATCGGCGCCTCCGCGATGCTTCCCTTCGGCCGAAGCCGGGAGTGGACGATCGAGGCGTCCGGTTCGTCCGACTTTCTAAGGCAGGAGATCCGCTCCTTCGATGACGCCTCGTACACGACCCCCGCGCTCGCGCTGGGGACCTCGTACGAAACCGGAAGGAACCGTTCCGAACAGGGGGCGGCGCGGCTTCTCCGGCGCAAGGAGGACGGCATTTCGTTCGCACTTCAAGGAATGTTTCGCCGCGCGCGCCGCGAGGAGACCCTCGAGGTGGACGGCCCGGTGGACCGGTACGCGCAGAACCTCGGATCGGCCGCCGGGGAGATCGCCGTGCCGCGCGGGATGTGGTCGCTTCGGATCGGCGGGGGCTACGAGGCGGCCTCGACCCCGGAGACCGGCGACAAACCTGCGCGCGGAACGAGCGAGGCGCCGGTTCTTCACGCGCGGCTGGAGCGGACGATCGGTGGAAAGGCTCTTCTCTACGCCTCCGCGTCGCGAAGGAGCCGCTTCCCCTCGCTCCGGGAACTCTTCTCCGGAGCGCTCGGCCGCTTCGTTCCGAACCCCGATCTCGGCCCCGAGCGGCAGGATCTCTGGGAATCGGGCTTCTCCTCGAGGGGAGATCGGTTCGACGCGACGCTCGCCTTCTTCGAGAGCCGCCTCCAGGACGGGATTGAGCGGGTCGTTCTTCCCGGCGGAGAAGGCCTCTTTCAACGGGTCAACGTGACCGAGATCCGCGCGCGCGGCGCGGAAGCGGTCCTCACCCTCCGGCCATTCGCGGGAGCGGCCCTTTCGGCGGACCATCTCATCCTTCATGTACGAAGTAAAGAGGACGGCGTGTTCCGCGCGCCGGTCGAGGACCGCCCCGACTATCTCTCCACGATCGCCTTCTCGATCGACCGGGCCTCCGGACTTGGCTTCTCCTTGGAGACGATCGCGGTGGGGCCGCGCTGGAGCGCCGACGCCGCCGACGCAATCGACGGAAGAACGCGCCTCGGCGCGAACGCGCGATGGAACCTGCGGGCGTCCTATCGGAGGTTCCGCACCCCTCCGTCCCGAGGAGACGCGGAGATCTTTCTTCGAGTCGACAATCTCTTCGACCGGCGAGTCGAAGCAGAGGTCGGACTCCCGGAGGCGGGAAGGATCCTCTCCGGCGGGATCAAGCTCGGGTTCGGCTAGTTCAACCTCTCCGGAACGCCGGACGGGGTTCGATCGACGAGCCGGCTTCCCGACGCCCCTCGCTTCACGAGATCGAACGCGTCGTAGAGCGCGCCGGTCGCGTCGTACGCCTCGAAGCGAAGCGTGTCCTGATCCACGGAGAGGACTTGGTAGAGCTGCGTGTTCTCCGCGGCGCGGTCCATCCACCGCTCGGAAGTCAGATCGTACATCTTGGGTCCGCTCACCGAGACGACGTACATCGGACCTTCGGCCGCTTCCTCGCTTCCGGGGAGGTTCTTCCCCCGCGCGTAGACATGATCATGCCCTTGGAGAACGAGATCCACGCCGTATCGCTCGAAGAGCGGCTTCCAAAGACGCCTCAGCTCTTCGTTGTCGCGGTCCCGCGCGCCCGAATAGACGGGATGATGAAAGAGGGCGATCGTCCACGGGTTCGGGTTGTCGGCGAGGACTCCTTCGAGCCACGACGCCTGCCGCTCGATCTCCTCGCATGAGTTCAGCACGACGATCCGAACCCCGTCGTGGTCGATGAAGTAGACCGTCTCCTCGAGACCCGGCACCCCGTTCTCGGGAAGCGTGAACTGCGCGCGCCAATGATCATTTAGCTTGTCATCGTTTACATATTCGTGGTTGCCCGCGGCCGGGATCCCGGGAATCGTCGCGTGGATCCATCCTCCCGCGCGGAACCACTCGCCCCAGAGCGCGTCGTCCGCGCCGTCGGTCACGAGATCGCCCGCGTGAAGAACGAAACGCGCATTCGGCGCCGCCGCGAACGCCGCGCGCACGACCCGCGACCACTGGGCGAGGATGTTGTTCTGCGCATCGCCGAGATAGATGAAGGAGAACGGGCGCCTCTCTCCCGCCGCCGTTCGGAACTGGAACCACTCGCTCCAACCCGAGTCGCTCCCCACGCGGTAGGCGTAGAAGCTGTTCGGCGAGAGATCGGTGAACGCGACCGAATGAAAGAGCGCCTCGCCGCTTGCCGTGCGAAGCGTCTCGGTCTTCGCCGGAACCCGCCGAGCCCCCTCGTGGAAGTCGGGCGACGCTCCGGCGCGGGCGATCTCCGCGAAGGCCACGGCGGCATCGGCGCTCGTCCGCCAGGTCACCGCTTGCGTCGTGGCGGGATCTCCCGACCACGTGAGCATGATCCGGTCGGGAAGAGGAGAAGGAGAAGAATCGAGCGCGGCCGACGGTCCGTAGCCCCCGGCGAGGGCCGGGCGTCCCACCGAGAGAACCGCGAACAGAGCGATCCACGCCGAAGCGAGAGCCGCCGGCGATCGACGCAGGCTCGCGGCGTCTCTTTTCACAAGCATCCTCACGATAGTCTCTCCCTTTTTTCTCCGCGCAAGCGGCTTCCGACTCGGGTGCCTTGCGCGCGGTTCCAGAGATGAGCCGTTTCCGTTCGGCCGCGGCTTCGGGAAGAGGATCACCGAGAGGCGGCGTGCTCGTTCACGTCGCATCCGCTCCGCTCCCGCCATGCACGCGGCCGGAATCGCGGTCGATTGTATCGTCTTTCGAGAGAGGATCGATCCGGAAACGACGCCGAGAACCGCGTTTTTTCCCTTGCGGGTCGCCTCGGGCCTCCGCGTATATTCGAGCGGTTCGAGGACCGCGTTCGGCATTCTCCGGGCCATCGGTTCCGGAGCCCGGACGTCCGTGTTTGCGAGGGACGCCGGATCGGCCGGCGCCCGCTTCTTCTGGAAAGAGAGGGGGACAATCGATGAGGAAGATCGGTATTTGGACTGCGGTCGCCTGCTGCGTGCTCGCTGTCGCCGGCGAGTCGTACGCCGGGCGGAGCAACACGGGCTGCGGGATCGGCACGATCATCTTCGAGGGGAAGGAAGGTCTGCTCTCCCAGATATGCGCGGCGACGTTCAACGGTTCCTTCGGGAACCAGACCTTCGGGATCACGTCGGGAACGCTCGAGTGCGAGCGCGCCTCGGCTCTCGTGGCCCACGAGAAGCTGAACAAGTTCGTCGGCGACAACATGGACAACCTGGCGATGGACATCTCTCAGGGGAAGGGCGAGTACCTGGCCACGCTGGCGGTCCTTCTCGACGTGCCGGTCGAGGAGAGGGCCGAGCTGTACAAGCGGCTCCAGGCGAACTTCTCGAGCATCTATCCTTCCGAGGACGTCACCCATATCGATGTTCTCAACAACATCGAGAGCGTGTTGTCGGCGATTTGAGGATCTTGCCGATTGCGTAGCGAAGTGGGGAGCGCGCGGACGATCTTGAAGCTCCGCGTGCTCCCCTTGCTCTTTCTCGTCCCGGCCGTCACGATCTTGGCCGCGTCCTCGGCCGCCGGCTCGGAAGAGTCCTATCGATCCGCCCTTTTGGAAGAAGCCTTCCGCGCGGAGCTTCACCGGGACCCATACTGGCACACGCTTCTCCACTACAAGAAGGGAACCTTCGGAGGGAGAAGCCTCGTGGACGATCCGGACTTCTTTCTCGCCGAAAACGGGAAGCGCGAGCCGAAGGCCGAGATGGAAGCGACGATCCGATCGCTGTTCATGCCTGCCGCGGACGGGGAGAGACATCCGGTCTGCCGTTTCCCCGCCCGCTTCGAATGGCTCAAGGAACGGTTGTCGATCGACGAGAGCAGGCTCCCCGTCCCCGCGTGCGCTCCGTTCGAGGAGCTGATGGAGCGGATCCGGCCCGAGTCGGTCACCCTGATCTTCCCCACGTCTTACATGAACAGCCCGGCCTCCATGTACGGGCACACTCTCCTCACGGTCCGAACGGCCTACGCGAGCGATCTCCTCTCCTACGCGATCAACTACTCCGCGATCACCGACGAGACGTTCGGGCTCTTCTACATCGCCAAGGGGCTTCTCGGGCTCTACGAGGGGTACTTCTCGATCCTCCCCTATTACGCCAAACTGCAGGAATATCGAGACGTCAACGATCGCGACATCTGGGAATACTCCCTGAACCTCGACGGGGACGAAGTGCGCCGGCTCCTTCTGCACATGTACGAGCTCCAGGATATCTACTCCGACTACTTCTTCTTCAGCGAGAACTGCTCCTACAACCTCCTCTTCCTGTTGGACGCGGCCAGGCCCGGCCTTCGTTTGACCGACGAGTGCGCTTGGTGGGTAATTCCGCTCGACACGATCCGCGAGATCAAGAAGGCCGGGCTGATCGGAGAGATCGTCTACCGGCCGTCTAAGTCGACGCGCGTGAAGCACCTCGCTTCTTCCCTCCCGCCCGATCGGCGAAAGGACGCCCTGGAGATCGCCCGCGGGGCGCTCGAGCCGGATCGTTTCGCGGCTCAGGAATTTCCCGCGGATGAGAAGATCCGCACGGTCGACCTCGCCGCCGAGTATCTTCAATATCAATACTCGAAGAAGGAACTGCCGAAGGAGCAGTACGTCGGACGATTCCTCGGCGCGCTGGAAGCCCGGAGCTCCCTCGGAGAGGCCGAAGAACCGCGAGACTCGATCCCGCCTCCCGGACGGCCGGACGAGGGGCACCGCTCGAACCGGATCGCCGCCGGCTTCGGCTTCGTCGAGGACCGGCCCTTTCAGGAGATCCGCCTGAGGCCGGCCTACCACGCGCTCATCGACAACGCGAGCGGATACAAGCGGGGGTCGCAGATCGTCTTCCTCGACGCCGCGATCCGCTACCGTATGCTCGACCGGAAGCTCGAGCTGGAGTCGATCGATCTCATCGACATCGTCTCGATCGCGCCGCGGGATGCTTTTTTCAAGCCGGTTTCGTGGAAGGTGAAGACCGATCTCTTCCGGAGAAGGCTCGAGAACGGCGGGGAGCACCTCGTCTACCGTTTGAACCCCGGCTTCGGACGCGCGTACGAGAACCGCGTGCTCGGGTTGTGGTACTTGATGCTCGAAACGGATCTTCACGTGGGGGGCGCGCTCGAGCGGAGCTGGTCGGTGGGGGCGGGGGGCTCGACCGGGCTTTTCAAGGACGCGACCGGGTGGTGGAACCTGCACCTCTTCGCGAAGGATCTCTACCACCGGCTCGGCGATCGGGACAATCTCTTCTCGGCGGGCCTCGAGCAGAACTTCCGGATCGGCGCCGACACAAGCGTGTCGCTGGAGGTTCTCGTGAACTCGCTCCACGACGAGGCGGTCTTGGAATCGGCGGCGCGCTGGAACGTCTTCTTCTGACGAGGGCGGAATGCGGAGGTTTCTCCTCCTGCTTCTCCTCTTTCTTGCGGCCTGCTCGGTCGCGCCGAGGAGCGGGCGCACTCCCCCGCCCGAAGCGGTCGGTGGTTCGTCCGTCGCGCCTCGCGAGGAGCGCCGGGACGGGGGGCGCGACGAAATCCTCGCCCACGCCCTCGATCTCCTCGAGAAGAGCGCCGCCGACTCGTGCGCCGTGTGTGCAAGGGAATCGAGAGCGAAAGCGTTTCGTCTCCTCGCCGAACGCTTTCCGCCGGGGCGGATCGTGAGGACCGACGGGGAGTGCCGGTTCCTATCCGATCCAAACGGAGAGAACGAGCTGGTTTATGCTTCATGTCCAAACGAAGATCCTCGCGTGACCTTCCGCTTTCACACCGCCGACAACCATCTCGCCGGGATCGCCGAGCCCGATTGGACGGAAGCGCCGATCGCGGATCGCGTTCGATCCGCCTCCGAGGGGACCCTGTTCCAAGGAACGCTTGAAATCGTCCGGTTCGCCTACGGAGATGGGCCGACCATCACCGATCGTCCGTCGATCCGCCGCCTTCAGGTTCACGTCAAGATCTTGACGATCGCCCCCGAATAACGACGGGCTCCTGGACCTCTCGGCTCATCGGGCCTCCCACAGCACGCCGATCGGCACCGCGTACATCTTGCCTCCAAAGCTCGCGCGGGTCTCGCCGTCGTACAGGACGACGCCGGCCGCAAAACGCCGCCCCGCGGCCGCAGCGAGCTTCTTCAGCCCGCGGAAGTCCGCCGCGGTGACGGTCGCGGCCGCCTTCACCTCGACGCCCGCGAGCGCCCGGCCGCCCCGCTCGAGCACGAGATCCACCTCATAGCCGTCCTTGTCGCGAAAGTGATGAAAGCGAAGGTCCTCTTCCAAGGCGCTCGCCTGTCGGCGGATTTCCTGGTACGCGAACGTCTCCAGCAGTTGTCCCAACACCGCCCGATCCTCGTACAACGCATTCGAGTCGAGACCGAGGACCGTCGAGGCGACTCCCGTGTCGCCGAAGTGGAGCTTGGGCGTCTTGATCAGGCGGCTCAGCCGGTTGCTGTGCCAAGGGGGCAACTCCTCGATCAGGAACACGCGTTCGAGGAGCGTCACATAGTCGCGAATCGTCGGCCGGCTCAACTGGAAGGGCCCGGCCAGGTCCGTGACGTTCAAGAGGCGCGCCGTTTGCCCGGCGGCCAGCGCCAGAAGTCGAGGCAGCGCGTTGAGCGAGGCGATACGCGCCAGGTCTCGGACATCGCGCTGTACGATCGTCTTGACGTAATCCCTGTACCAGGCCGTCCGGCGGCGCGGGGCTGTGCGCGCGAGCGCCGCGGGATAGCCGCCCGCCACGATCCGCTCGGCAAGGCGGCATCCCAGGCGCTCGGCGCGGCGCACCCTGAAGTCCGCGTTGAACAGTGCATCGAGGAACCCCGGCGCTCGTTCCTCGATCTCGCATTGCGCGAACGGGAAGAGCCGGATGATCTCGATCCGGCCAGCCAGCGAGTCGGCAAGTTTCGGTACGAGCAGCACGTTGGCCGATCCGGTGAGGAGGAATCGTCCGGGCCGGCGATCCCGATCCACGGCGACCTTGAGCGCCGCGAAGAGGTTCGGCACTCGCTGCACTTCGTCAAGGGTGGCGCGCGCGGGCAGATCGCCGACGAAGCCCACCGGATCGGCCTCGGCCGCTCCGCGTGTCACGTCGTCGTCGAAAGTGAAGTAGGTATAGCCCAGCTTCGCGCCGATCCGCTGGGCGAGGGTTGTCTTACCGCTCTGGCGCGGCCCGTGGATGAGAACGACCGGGCTGTCGCGGAGCGCGGTCTTCAAGCGGGCTTCCACCATGCGACGCCGAATCCGAGTGGACTCCATGACGGCCGATCGTAGCCGCTCTCGTCGGCTGATTGCAAGGTTATCTTTCGGCCAATCGTAAGGTCTCCGGCCGGTCGATCGAAACCACACCCGCCTACGCGACCGCCCAGCGGATCGTGAAGAGGATCAATGAACCTGAGAGCTCGCCGCCCTCGGAACCTTCAACTACGGACGGGGCAAGGCCGCGAGACTGCCTGATGGTTTCTTGGGGAGACAATGACTCCCTCGAGGACCGGAATAAGGACGCGAAAGCCGCTGACGGCGCTCAGCGGCTTCAATATTGGTACCGCTACGGGGATTCGAACCCCGGTTTTCTGGCTGAGAACCAGATGTCCTAACCCCTAGACGATAGCGGCACCCAGGATGACTCGGTTCTTCGGGGAAGTATAGCGAGCGGCGGAAGGGCGCGCAAGATCAAACGCAAGGGGACCGCTCACCCCTCCGCCGGCGGGGCGGCCTCGCCAACATCTTGAAGAAGCTGAAGTTCCCGGAGCCACGCCACGACCTCCCGGACCAGCTCCTCGAGAAGCGCTTCCTTCTCAGGGAGAACATGGCCCCCGCCGAGAAGGACCACGGTCTTCGGATCCCTCGCCGCGTCGTGTAGAGCGCGCACCGAGGCGGCGGGGATTCGCGGATCATCCTCGGCGCTCACGAGGAGGAGCGGCGCGGGGGCGATTCCGCCGGCGGTTCGTGCCGGATCGAGACGGGCGAGCAGGCGCCCGAGCGTTCGTCCGGCGAGCGCGCGAAGGGTGAATGGACCCGATGGAAGGGCCCGCGCGATGATCGGCCCGATGTCGCCTCCTCCGTAGAGAAGCGCGACCGCGTCCGGCTTCTCTCCGATCGAGGCGAGCGCCGCGGCGAAGGGGACGCCGAGGCTGACCCCGATGAGGACGTTCGACGCGCCGTCCCCTCGCGAGAAGATCGCGCGCTTCGCGAGCCCGAACGAGACGAGGCTTTCCGCGGTTCCCTTGATGAGCGAAGGAATCGACGCGGCCTTCGAGAGCGCGTCGCCCCGCGGGAGCCGCGCCGCGAGCGGATACTCGAACGAGTAGATCTCCGCGCCGGGGAACGGGACGACGAGCCGGGCCGCGTTCTCTCCCGTTCCGATTCCGCCGATGAGAAGAACGCGAAGCCGAAGATGATCTTCCGGAGAGATCTCGCGTCGGAGACCGATGGCCCGCTCTCCCCCCGCTCCCGTGATCCGCACCTCGGCGATCCCGTCCCGCGCCTCTCCGATCTCGATCGCTTCGACTTCGATCGCGCGGGCGCGCTCGATCGCGCGCTCGAAGGATCGATCGGCCATCCGAACGAGCCAGGCATACCCGGCCGCGAGCAGAAAAAGAACGACGAGAACCGCGGCACCGATCGTTCGAACGCGAAGCAAGCCGAAACCTCTCTCGTGCGCGGCGCGGGTGCGCGGCGCCGGCTAACGGAAGTAGAGAACCCGTCCGACGCGCGCTTCCCCCTCGAATGCCACGCGGTAGAAGTAGACGCCGGCCGAGAGACTCGCTCCCGACGGAGCGCGTCCGTCCCAAGGAAACGCGTGCGCTCCTCCGGGGAACGGCCCGCGCGCCAGGAGAAAGAGGTAGCGGCCCGCTACGTCGAACAGCTCGATCGCGACCGTTCCGCCCGGATCAGGGATCTCGAAGCGGATCTCGGTCGCCCCATTGAACGGGTTCGGGACGCTCCCGATGAGACGGAACGCGTCGGGGACTGGCGGAACCGGCGGGCGCGGCGACTCGTCCGACGGCTCGAGCCGCACGCGCGCCCTCTCCCCTTCGGAGAGCGAAACGCGCGCGACCACGACGAGCGCGGTATCCGCGTCGATCTCGCGGATCACCGTCCCCCCGCTCGCGCCGTACGGCGCGCTCGCCTTGGGCATCACGAACGAGACTTCGGCGAACTCGAGCGGCTGGTTGTGCCCGTTCACGATCGTCGCGGCGTTCGCGTCGCGCGATCCGTCGTTCGGCGCATCGAACTCGATCGTGAGAAGCTCCCCTCGGCTCCCCGCCCGGAGCGTCGGCCTCTCTCCAAGCCGCCCGTCTCTCACGCGCACGATCCGATAGGCTCGCTTTCCATCCGCGCACGCCTCCGTGGCGAGCACCGGCCTCGGATCGGTGATCGAACCGGCGTCCCGGTGGATGTGGCCGTAAAGGGCGAGGTCGATCGCGCGCTCCGCCGGATCGCCGATCTGGTTCGCGAAGTCGTAGTGGTAGAAGGCGACCACCCGGCTCCCCTCCGGTCTCGAATCGGCCGCCTCGCGGAGAAAGTCGAGCTGGTGCCCGAGGAAGGAGCTCGCCCCGTAGGTCCCGCTCCGCCACCCGTCGTAGTTGAGGTACGCCTCGAGACCGATGAAGCGGACCGGGCCGTAGTCGAAGAAGTAGTTCTGGGTCGTCACCCGGTCCGGAGGATCGTCGAGATACGGCCACCCGAAGAAGCGCCACCAGTTCCTCCGCGCGGTTCCGTCCGGGGGCGGGGTGTCGCGCCACCCGCCCACGTCGTGGTTCCCCGCGACGAGGAAGACCGGAACGTCGAGCTCGAGGAGGAGCCTCTGCGCGCGCGAGTAGGCCCGGTACTCGTTCAGGTCTTCGGCCTCCCCCTCGTTGACGAAGTCGCCGGTGAGGAGGACGAGCTCGGGGGCGATCAGGTTGAGATCGTCGATGACCGCGCGGAAGTCGGCCATCTCGGTCGAGTCTGCCTCCCAGCCGCGGCCCCCGTAGTACGTGTGCCCGGGGAGGTGGGTGTCGGTCACGTGGGCGAAGCACCAGTCGTCTTCGTAGCGGGAGAGGATCTTCACCGCGCGTCGGGTCGTGTCGGCGACGCCCCCCGCCGCGTGCACGGCAAGGTCGTAGAGCGTCTCGGGCAGATCGAGCGGGATCGGCGCGCGAAGCGTCCAGAGCTTTCTATATGAATTGTACGTCGCGCCTGCGACATCGAGAGGGAAGGAGCATGGGGGCCGGAGCAGCTCGACCGACCACCCATCGGTCGAGGGGGGCGCGCTCGCGTTGATCTCGAGCGTCTCCCCCGCGGCGCGGATCGCCGGCACGCCGAGGATCGGGCGCATGATCACGGTGAGCGTGTCGCCGATCGGCCGGGCGAACACGGCGGGCGCGGCAATGAAGAAGAGCGCGGCGGCGGCCGCCAAGAGCCACATGATGCCGCTCCGACGAACCTCTCGGGGGGATACGCGCGCGGGGCCTACTCCAGCGCCAAACGAACCGGCCCGCAACGAATCAAAGGATTGTCCGCGAGACGCTTCCTCTGCTCGACGATCCGGTCGACCGGCCCCGCGTAGGCGTACGATCCCTCGATTTCGTAGTGGTGAGCGGGCGCGTAGGCTTCGATCCCTGCCGCCTCGTCGCGCCGGTCTTCTTGGAGCGTGAAGCCGGGGAGGATTTTCACCCCGTCGGGGGGGTTCTCGACCGCCCGGCGGATCTCGATCCCCTCGCTTTCGGAGAAGGTCTGGAAGCGCGCCTCCAATCCGGCCTCTTTCACGGCGCGAGAAGCCGCGACCTCGAGACGAAGCTCCTCGCCCGCGCTCTTGAGAGCATCGAGAATCGGACCGTGCAGGCTCTCCTCGACAACGACGGCCGTCGTCATGTACTTCTGGAGACCGATCCAATCCGCCAGCTTCTCCGCCAAGCCTTCCTCGGTGCCGAAGTCCACCTCGATCTTGTCCTGCTCGCAGTAGTAGACCCTGCCCACCGCCCCCTTCCCCGCGAGAAAACCGGAAACGAAGCCGCGCACCAAGGGATACGGCCCGCGGACCAGAACGGCGCGAAACCTGCGGTCCATGACGTCCTCCTCTTCCCCCTCGATTCTACAAGAAGAGCCACACCACGAGAAGGAAGCACGGGATGAGGATCGGGATCGAGTACTTGAACATGTACCCGAAGAAGCTCGGCATCCGCACGCCCGCTTCTTCGGAGATCGACTTCACCATGAAGTTCGGTGCGTTCCCGATGTAGGTGTTCGCTCCCATGAAGACCGCGCCCAAGGAAATCGCCTTCAGGTAGAGCCCCCGCTCCGCGATCAGCGCGTGGATCGCGTCGATCTCCCTCATTCCCTCGTAGAACCTCCCGAGAGCCGTGTTCAGGAACGTGAGGTAGGTCGGCGCGTTGTCGAGGAAGCTCGAGAGCGCACCCGTGATCCAGAAGTAATCGGCCGGCTCCTTCGCCGCTTCGATCAAGAAAGCGAGGTGTCCGTGAGTGCCGGCGCGAAGGATCGCGAGGGCGGGCACGATCGTCATGAAGATCCCGGCGAAGAGATACGCCACCTCCTTGATCGGGAACCAGCTGAACTCGTTCGCCCGGCGGATCGCCCGCCTGGTCGTCCAGAGGGACAAGAGCCCCATCAGGATCAGCATCGAGTCGCGGAAGATGTTCTGGTACGGCACGTGCACGCCGAAGATCGAGACGTGCCCTGCGTGCCAAACTCCCGAGATCAGGACCGCCGTGAGGATTCCGCCGAGGAAGAGGAGGTTGTGGAGGCCGTCCACGCGGACACCTTCCGTCCTCACGCCCTCCAAGTTCCCACGGAATATGCCGTCCTTCCGGTAGAAATACGTGTCGATCGCGAAGAAAAGAGCGAGAAGAAGAACAACGACGAAGCCCATCATCGGGAAGAGGCCCATCGTCCAAAAGAAAGGAACCCCGTGGACGAACCCGAGAAGGAGCGGCGGGTCCCCGAGGGGCGTGAGCGACCCGCCGATGTTTGAAACCAGAAAGATAAAGAAAATGATGATATATGCCTTGTGCTTCCGCTCCTTGTTCATCCGAAGAAGGGGGCGGATCATGATCATCGAGGCGCCGGTCGTCCCGACCCACGAGGCGAGCAGGGTGCCGATGAGAAGAACCACGACGTTCCCGAGCGGGGTCCCGCGGAAGCTCCCGCCGATGCAGATCCCCCCCGCCGTCGTGAAAAGAGACCAGAGGACAAGAATGAACGGGATGTAGTCGACGATATAAATGTGAAGAATCTCGTAGAACGCGGCCGATTTGTAGACGAGAAGGAACGGAACGGCGAAGACCGCCGCCCAAGCAAAGGAAATCTTCGGGAAATGCCGGTGCCAGAAGTGGGGCGCGAGAAGGGGAAAGAGCGCGATCGAGAGAAGAATCCCGGCGAAGGGGATCACGCTCCAGAGAGGGAGCCGTTCGCCGAGCTTGGTTCCGTGCGAGTGTTCGCCCCCGTGCTCCGCCTGCTCCGCCGCGAGCGCCGCACCCGGGAGGAGGAGGAGGAGCGCCAGCAAGAGGAAGAGAGAGATGGCGAAAACGGCGCGGCCGCCGAGAAGACGGAGCCCTAGCGAACCCGGGGCGGATCCGGCGCGACCGTGCGGGATGTTCTTCGTCTTCATCGATCTCCGTTTGGTCGAGATGAGAGCCGAATAGGGATACGAATGGAGGTATTGTCGCCTCGAACCGAGCGGCGCGTCAAGGAGAGACGGATCGGTCTTCCCGCTTCCTCGCGGGCATGATAGAATACGTGCGTCGATCGCTTCCGCCCTTCAACCGCGAGGTTCGCCATGAACCGAAGAACGATCCCGCCTTTCCCCGCGCGTCGAGCGGAGAGCGGGGAACGACCTCTTGGCGCTCCCTTGTCCGCGGTCCTTCTTGTCGTCGCTCTTTCTCTCCCCGCCTGCGATACGGGGAAGATCGGGGGACCTGGGGAACCGTCCGAGGCGCGCGCCGTCTTGGCGGACAGCCTCCCGCGGGTCTTCGCCGAGCGGGACGACGCGGCGTACGAACGCCTCTTGCATCCGGACTATCGGTTCACGTTCGCCGCGGGCGACGCCCCCGCGGATCTGCCGGGTTCGTTCTGGGGGAAGAAGACGGAGAGCGCGGTCGTCGAATCGCTCTTCTCGCACGCGGAGATTCAGGTATTGGACTTCGATATCGCGATCTTCGACGATGCGTTCACGCTCATCCCCGGAACGAGCGGCGAGCGAGACTACCGCGCGGGGGCGATTCTCGGCGCGGCGATCGTCCGGCAAGATACCGCGGGGGGAACGATCGACACGGTGATCGTTCCGGTCATCGAAACCTATCGCCTCCGCGTCGATCCCGCCGACGGATCGTGGAAGATCTACGACGAGATCGAGCAGGGACCGGCCGGCAAGACGGCGGGCGCGTCCGCGGAGACGAGCCGCTGGGGCGCATTGAAGGCGGCCTTCTACGCTCCACTCCCCCTTCCGGCGGAGCGGACCGTGAAGGGGATCGTCCGCTTGGACGACGAGGCAGGGACGCCGCTCGAGGGGGCGACGGTCGAAGCGGGGACGGAGAAATCCGTCACCGATGCATACGGCGCGTTCTCGATTCCCGGCGTTCCCCCCTCCGTGACCTCGCTCCGCGCGAGCCACGCGAGCGCGCTCCCGGCCGTCATTCCCGTCGGCGGCGGAGACGATGTCTTCCGGGTGGATATCGCGCTTCGCGCACTCCTTCTCCATGAGACGCCGGGCGCGATGCTTGAAAGGGATTTCGCGGCGGCGTACTCGACAAGAGACAGCCTGCGCTACGCCTTCCTTCTCGACTCGCGCTATCGCTTCACGCCTCTTCTGGACGAGATCGATCCGGACGACCCGCTTCCATACTGGACCCTCGACGAGGAGCATGCGATCGCGGGGCGGATGTTCGCGGGCACGGCGAACTCTCGGGGACAGATCGTCAAGCGGATCAAGCTCGTGCTCGACGTGAAAACGTCCGCCGTGGACGACACCCCCGACCCCGAGAGGCCGCCCGGCGAGATCTGGCACAGGACGACGACCTTCGTCGATCTCCTCGTCACGGTCGACGATCCGGAGGACCCTGAGGGGATCATGCACTATGTCGTTCTGTCGGATCAGGTCTTCATCACCCGGCCGGATCCGGCGCGGGCAGGTCGCTATCTCGTCGTCCGACAAGAGGACCGGCATCCGATCAACCGAATGCCGAAGGGTCCCTCGCGGGGGACGGAAGGAACTTCTTGGGGTAGCATCAAGAGCCTGTGGCGGTAGCCGGCGGGGCGCTCCCGACCGGATCCTTCGGCTCGCGCACAGATCCGCGGGCCTGATCGAGGTCCGTGAGACAACCCGGCCGGCCCGCTCATCCGAAGGAGACATCGATGCTCACGCCGGACGATTTCCGCGTGCGGACGCTGGGCGAGCGCCGCATTCATTCGCCCCTCAACTATTCGACCCGGCGCGGGGACGGCATCGGAAACTTCATCCTCGACGAGACGATCGTGCGGGCGAAGATCGAGCTTCGTCCAGGAGAGGATCCACGCGAGGATCTCTTCTTCGAGAAGGCGGGGCCCCGAGAGCGCCTCTTCTTCGATCCGGCGACGACGAGGGCGGCGATCGTAACCTGCGGGGGCCTCTGCCCGGGGACCAACAACGTGATCCGCGCGCTCGTTCTCGGGCTCCACCATCGCTACGGCGTGCGGGACATTCTCGGTATCCGCTACGGATTCGAAGGTCTGAATCCCGCCGTCGGCCTTCCACCGATCCGCCTCGAACCCGACTTCGTCGAGTTCATCCACCGACGCGGCGGCACCGCGCTCGGCACCTCGCGCGGCGAGCAAGACCCAAAAACGATGGTCGATTTCCTCCGGGGAGAGCGCATCGACATCCTCTTTTGCATCGGGGGGGACGGCACGCATCGGGGCGCGCACGCGATCTGGGAGGAGATCACGCGCCGCATGGAGCGAATCGGCGTCGTCTGCGTCCCCAAGACGATCGACAACGACATCCCTTTCGTTCGGAAGAGCTTCGGGTACAGCACCGCGCTCGAGAAAGCGCGCGAGGTGATCGACGGCGCGCACATGGAGGCGAAGGGAGCCCGCAACGGCATCGGGCTCGTGAAGCTGATGGGGAGGGACGCGGGGTTCATCGCGGCGGGCGCGACTCTCGCGAGCCAAGAGGTGAACTTCACGCTGATCCCCGAGGTTCCCTTTCGGCTCGAGGGGCCGGATGGGTTCCTCGCGGAGCTCGAAAAGAGAATGGCCGCGCGCGGCCACGCGGTGATCGTCGTCGCCGAGGGCGCGGGCCGGCATCTCTTCGACAAGGAGCCGGTCCTTCGCGACAAGTCGGGGAACGTGCGGCCCCACGACATCGGCGTCTATCTCAAGGAGCGCATCGTCGCCCACTTCGCGGAAATCGAGAAGCCGGTCACCCTCAAGTACATCGACCCGAGCTACATCATCCGCAGCGCTCCCGCGGACGCGGACGACAGCGTCTTCTGCAACGCGCTCGCCCGCCACGCGGCGCACGCGGGGATGGCCGGAAAGACCGGCGTCACGATCGGCTATCAACACGACATCTTCGTCCACGTTCCGATTCCGCTCGTGCTCGTCCGGAAGAAGCGCGTCTCGCCCGAGGGGAGATTGTGGGTGTCGGTGCTGGAGGCGACCGGCCAGCCGGCTTCCTTCGGCCTTCCGATGGGGGAGGATTTGGGAGCCGATCTCTTCTGAGCGAGAGCCTGGAAACCACTTGATATGCAAAGAAAGACTCCGCGCGTGCTCGGCGTCGACGACGGTCCCTTCCGCAAGGGACAGAAGGACTCCGTCCCGATCGTCGGCGTTGTGATGGAGGGATCCTTGCTCGTCGAGGGGGTCGCGATCGGATCGTTCCCTGTCGATGGAGACGGGGCGACCGAGTACCTCTCCGAGTGGATCGGCGCCATGCGATGGGCGCCCGCTCTTCAGGCGGTCCTCCTCGGAGGCGTCACGCTCGCGGGTCTCGGGCTTGTCGACATCGAGGAGCTTTCGCGGCGCCTCGGCGTGCCGGTCCTTTCGACGACCCGGCGCGAGACCGGGACGAGCGCTCTCGGCGATGCACTTCGCGCTGCGGGTCTCTCGGAACGCCTCCCCCTCCTCGATCGAATCCCCCCCTGCCGGGAAGTCCGGAGCGGCCTCTTCGTCACTCATGCCGGAACGACCGCCGGCGACGCCGATGCGATCGTCTTCTCCACCCTGGGCCTGTCGAACATCCCCGAACCGATCCGCATCGCCCATCTCATCGGGGCGGCCCTCGAGCGCGGGGCCTCTCGGGGCCGCGCGTGACCGCCTCGGGACCGGCGGATCGGGCGCGCGACGGGGCGCGGATCGTGGTACAGTTTCTGGACCGCGCCAGGTCGCGGCGGCCAATCCACTAATCTTGGGAGTGACGAATGAAGCAGCGCACGCCTTTTCCGCCGGTCTTCTGGGTCGCGAACCTCATCGAGGTGCTCGAGCGGTTCTCGTACTACGGCATCTACTTCGGCTTCGGGATCTACATGGAGTATCTCGGATACACGAGGGGCCAGCTCGGGATCGTTCAGAGCATTTTCCTGCTCATCTCGTACACGGTTCCGCTGATCTCCGGGACGTTCGCCGACCGTTTTGGCTTCAAGAAAGTGCTCATTATTTCATACCTTGCGTATCTCCCCTCGATCCTTCTTCTCATCGTGACGAAGTCGTTCTCGGGGATCGTTCTTACGATGCTCAGCATCGGGCTCGCCGCGGGGATCTTCAAGCCGCTCATCTCGGGGACGGTGCGCGCGGTGACCGATTCCACAAACAAGACGCTCGGCTTCGGCGTGTTCTACGCGATGGTGAACGTCGGCGGGTCGTTCGGTCCGGTCATCGCGGGGCGGCTGCGGGCGATCTCCTGGGACTACGCCTTCCTCGCGTCGGCGATTTCCATCGGCGTCATGCTCCTTATCACGATCTTCTTCTATAAGGAGCCGCCGCGCGAGATGGAGGGGGCCACGCTCAAGTCGAAGTTCAAGGAGCTCGGCGTCGCCCTCTCGGACGCGAAGTTCGCGGTCTTTCTCGTTCTGCTCGGAATCTGCTTCTGGCTCCCGTTCTGGGCGTTCTTCAACCTGTGCGCGGTCTATGTCGATCGGAACGTCGACACGGCCCGACTGTATCTCGCCATTCGAAGCGTTCTCGGCGCGGGATTCGCCGACTTCCTTTCCCATCGGGACGAGGCGGGCGTGCGGCGCATCCTCGGGGAGACGATCGCCCACACCGGCTACATCATCATGATCCTGCAGGTATTCGTCTCGCGCATCTTCGAGAAGTTCAAGCCGATCCCGTCGTTCCTCTTCGGGTTCGTGATCGTGGCGGCCGGGTTCGTCGTTCTCGGGCTCGCGAGCACCGGCCCCCCAACGCTCGT
>VGIW01000033.1 GCA_016867715.1 Candidatus Eisenbacteria bacterium
CATCGGGGAGCATCGCGCAAGGGAGCCGGTCATGGCCGCATCTCCTCTCCGGCCGACACGGGCCTGAGTCTCGCGGTGAAGTGGCGAAGCACAGGCGCCTCGTGTACGAGATCGAGCCCGCGGATCTTGTCGCGTCTCCGGAAAACGGAGCAGATCGTCTCGCCCGTGTATTCCATGTGCGCGGTCGTGTAGACTCGGCGGGGGATCGCCAGGCGCACCATCTCGAGCTCGGGATGGGTTTCCTTCCCCGTCTTCGGGTCCTTGTGTCCGAACATGAGGCTTCCGATCTCCACCGTCCGGATCCCACCCTCGACGTAGAGCTCGCATGCGAGCGCCTGCGCCGGAAACCGCGACTGAGGAACCTCGGGGAGGAACGCGCGCGCGTCGAGATAGACCGCGTGGCCGCCCACCGGCTTCAGAATCGGCACTCCTTCCCGGTCGAGAAGATCCCCGAGAAACCGAACCTGCGCGATTCGGTATTCGAGATAGTCCTCGTGGAGAACTTCGGAGAGCCCGCGGGCGATCGCCTCGATATCCCTTCCGGCGAGACCTCCATAGGTCGGGAATCCCTCGACGAGGATGAGGAGGTTCGTGATCTTCTCGGCGAGCGCCGGGTCTTTTGTGCAGAGAAACCCGCCGATGTTCACAAGGCCGTCCTTCTTCGCGCTCATCGTGCAGCCGTCGCCGTAGGAGAAGATCTCGCGCGCGATCGAAAGAAGATCCCGATCGGCGTAGCCGGGCTCCCGTTTCTTGATGAAGTAACAATTCTCGGCGAAACGGCATGCGTCGAAATAGAGAGGGATGCCGTATCGATCGAGGAGCGCCCGTGTCGCGCGGATGTTCTCGAGCGAGACCGGCTGTCCTCCGCCCGAGTTGTTCGTGATCGTCAAGAGGCAAAGAGGAACGCGCTCCCGGCCGACCTCCCGGATCGTCCGCTCGAGCTTTCCGAGATCCATGTTCCCCTTGAACGGATGGTCGGCCCGCGGATCGAGCCCCTCGTCGATCACGCAATCGACCGCCCGCCCCCGATTGTGCTCGATGTTCGCGCGCGTCGTGTCGAAGTGAATGTTGTTCGGGACGGAGTCGCCTGCCTTCACCACCGTGCTGAAGAGCAGGTTCTCCGCGACGCGCCCCTGGTGAGCCGGGATGACGTGCGGATAGCCGAAGATCTCGTGCACCGTCTTCTCGAAACGGTAGTAGTTCCGGCTTCCCGCGTACGACTCGTCGCCGACCATAAGACCGGCCCACTGGTTGTCGCTCATCGCGGAAGTGCCGGAGTCGGTGAGGAGGTCGATGGTGACCTTCTCGGCCGGAATGTTGAACAGATTGTAGCCCGACTTCTCGAGGGCCGCGCGTCTCTCCTCGCGCGACGTTCTCGGGATCGCCTCGACCACTTTGATCTTAAAGGGTTCCATCGGGTAGTCCATCTACTCCGCCCTCTCGTTGTCTCGAACGATCTCGACGATCTCTTCCTCCGAAGACGCCTTCCGGAGCGCCTTCCGAACCGAAGCCTCTCCCAAGAGGCGTGAAAGACCCCTGAGGATCTTGAGCCTCGCCTGCTCTTCCCGGAATGGACAGACAAGGAGAAAGACGACGTGAACCGGCGAGGAGTCGAGCGCGTCGAAGTCGACTCCCTTCGGCGAGATCCCGATCACGGCGCTCGTCTCGAAGTCCGCGTCGATCTCGGCGTGCGGGATCGCGACCCCGCGTCCGATCCCCGTCGAGACCTCCCGCTCCCTCTCCCAGACGCTCGCGCGAATCCTCTCGCGGAGATCCTCGCGACCGGAGAGACGGACCCAGCGGTCGATCATCTCGTCGAGCACCTCTTCTTTCGCCGAGGAACGGAGGGGAAGAAGAACGCGGTCTCGATCGATGAGCGAGGAGATCGTCGTCGCCATTTCCCACCCGATCGGTCGGTGCCCGCGCCTCGGGTCGGACCCGCCGATGCCATCGAGGGTGCGGCGGACGGAGGAAGGACACCCCCGAACGGCGCGTGGGGCAAAAATACCAAAGCCCTGCGCCGAGTGTCAAACCCCCGGTACCTGATACCCTATTCGAAATAGCCTATTCGAAACTATAAAATGGGTATCAGGTACCGAGGACCGCTCGACAACGGTCGTGCCATCTCACCGGACCCGCACGACCTTTTTCGTCGCGGTCATCTCCCCCGCGACCAGCCGCATGAAGTAGGTGCCCGCCGCCACGTCCCGCCCGGATGTGTCCCGACCGTCCCAGGAGACGACGTGGCTCCCCGCCTCGTGCTGTCCCCGCGCGAGCGTCGCGATTCGGCGCCCGCTGACGTCGTAGACCGTGAGCTCCACCGGGCACGCCTTCGCGAGGGCGAAGGAGATGGACGTCTGCGGAGCGAACGGATTGGGCCAGGCCCCGATCGCCGTCGCGAGACCGGACGGACGGGCGGACGGCTCATCGATCCCGCTCTGAACCGCGCAGTGCGGGAGGAAGATCTCGAGATGCCCGAGTTCCGCTGCCTGGTAGACGCGGCTCTCGGTGACGGCCGCGGAGTGGGCGATCCCACCCGTCGAGGCCACCCCGACATAGATCGGGGCGTCGGCGTCGCTGATGTCGAAGACGTGGAGCCCATTGCCGGAAGCATAGAGGAGATCCCCCGCGACCGTCATCCCGTCCGCCCCGCCCGGGAAGTCGGCCGAGCCGAGCAGGCTCGGGGAGGCGGGGTCGGTCACGTCGAACACCATGAGATCCAGGGCGGCTACATAAAGACGGTTTCCGCTCAGCGCGGGCGCTCCCGTTGCGTCGTAGTTGGTGTAGACGACCTCGGGGTTCCACGGGTCGCTCACGTCCAGGATCCGGAGCCCGTTCCACAGGTCGTTGACGTAAACCCAAGGGTAGTCGGCCACGATCTGCGCGGGCATGCTGACATCGGACGCGGTCGCGAGATGCTGCGGGTGGGCGGGATCCGAGATGTCGATCACGAACACCCCCCACCAATCGACCGACACGAACGCAAAGACGCTGTCCACCGCGAGGCCGCCCACGAGGTCCGGTAGCTGGTACGAACCCACGCTCTCGGGGTCGGCTGGGTTGGAGATGTCGATGAGGCGGAGGTTCGAGTTGTAATCGAGGACGGCCGCGTAGTCGCCGCTTAGGTCCACGTAGGCGGCGCTGCTCGACGATCCGATCGTGCTCAAGGTGGCCGGCGCGTCCGGGTCGGTGAGGTCCAGTATCGAGAGCCCCGACTCGAGCGAGGTCACGTAGGCGAGGCCGTCGCGCACAACCACGTCGGTCACCCACTGGTACGGGAGGGCGGTCCCAGTCCGGGCGGAAAGGTCCGGGTTCGCGACATCGAACACGGTGATCCCAGTTCCTTGTTCCGCCGTGTAGGCGAGATCGCCCACGACCGCGACGCCCTGCGCCCCGGACCAGTTTCCGACCGCGGTCGCGAGGAACGGGTACTGGGGGTCGCTCACGTCCACGATCTGGAGCCCGCCGCTCATGGCGAGATAGGCGTACGGCTCCGCCACGGCCACCCGGCCGACTGCGTCGAACTCCTCCACCGTGTCGATGGAACCGAGAAGCACGGGCGAGGAGGGGATCGTGACGTCCACGACGTGAAGCCCGTCGTACCCGGCGGCCACGTAGACGCGGTTGCCGCGGACCTCCACGTCGCAGGCATCGCCGGGAAGCGAGAGGGAAGCGATCGAGTCCGGAGCGGTGGGGACGGAAACGTCGACCACCAGAAGGTCCGCGTTGTACCCGGCGACGTAGGCGATCCCGTCCTCCACCACGACGTCCCGGAGCCATCCGGGCAGGGAGACCGATCCGATGACGGCCGCGTCGGTGGGATCCGAGACGTCGACGACGAGAAGCCCGCCGTAGTAGGTCACGTACGCGAGGGTGTCCTCCACGGCGAGGCCGAACGTGTAGTCCGGCGTCGGGATCGTATCGACCGCGACGGGCGCCGCGGGATTGGACACGTCGAAGATCAGGACTCCGCCCGCGCGATCGGCGAGGAAAGCGTAGCTTCCCTGAATGGCGACGTCGAAGCAGTAGTCGGAGGTGGGCGCGTACCCGAGAGCCGTCGGGGCGATTGGGTCGCCGAGATCCGCGATCCGGAACCCGTACTCCCCGCAGGCCGCATAGGCGCGGTCGCCGGCGATGGCCAGATCGAGGGCGCCGATGAGGTCGCCCTGCCCGACGATGTGCGGCATCGTCCCGTAGTCGACGCAATCCTCCGCCGCCGCGCCGAAGGCGAAGAGCGCCGTCCACGCGACGAGGAGCATGAGGATTCCGATTCGATTCGTCTCGATCCGATTCGCGCGCTTGCTTCGGATGATCATGGAGACCTCCTTCCCTTCCGGGTCTTCTTCCTAACGTCCGCGGGAATCATACGGAACCGGCGTTACGCAGGCGTTACGCGCGGGAAGGGAATCGGCGGGTCCGCGGGACGGTCGATCGACGGGTTAACGTCAATCCGTCAGAAGTGTGCTCCTTGCAGGGCCGCCGGGGCGCGGGGCGAGGGGGTGAACCGGCGAGTTCCCGAGCGCGCCGGGCCCTGCCGATCCGGCCACATGCGGTGGGCCCGGTGCGCGAGGACTGTTTGAGCCAGCACCCCTTGCCCCGCGGCCCGCCCGAGAAAACACCGGTCGAGTTTCTGTCGGATCAAGGTCAGTCCATCCGTGCCATCTCCAGCACTCCGTGGATGTCGTAGTCGATCTCGTCCGCTAGCCTGGACTATGCACGCGTTTTCGTCGCGAGGACGCGGAGCTAGGGGCCGAGAGGCCGACCTGGACGAGCCGCTCCCGGAATCGTAGTCTCGGCCCCCCCGGCGCGCTAGGACTTGTCGCTCGTAACCGTCGCGACAAGATCCAAGCGCGCCACGGGTCCCTGATGAGGAAGCGGCGAAGGAAGGGAGGCCTCGTAGGCATCTTCTCGCGCGACCGAGGCGGGCACCCGTCCCGGAGGGACGGGTCGCCGAGGAAGCTCCCGGAGCGCGGAAGCGCGAAGGGAGATCCGCGGCCAGAGTAGGAAACGCGTGCATAGTCCAGGCTAGGGCGCCGGGCAGAAGGTTGGGGAGTTGGTCCGCATCGTACGTCGCGTTGACCGGGTTCCCCTGGGGGATCCGATTGACCCGGACCCACGGACCGCCCCCGCCAACCGCCGCGTTCCAACAATAGGGTATCAGGTACCGAGAAGAGGTACACTTGCAGGAGCATGGAGCCGTTTCTTCGATCGCTCCGCTCGCGCCTCCGCGGACGGGTCTTCGCCGACACGATGCGGCGCGGCCTCTACGCGACCGATGCGAGCATCTATCAGATCTTCCCGGTCGCGGCCGCCGTTCCGGAGGACGCGGAGGACGTCCGCGCGGCGCTCTTGGTCGCCGCCGAGCACCGCGTGCCGATCATTCCGCGGGGAGCCGGCACGAGCCTCGGGGGCCAAGTCGCCGGGACAGCGCTCGTTCTCGACCTCTCGAAGCACTTTCGCCGCGTGCTCGAGGTGAACGTCGAGGAGCGGTGGGCGCGCGTCGAGCCGGGGGTCGTGCGCGACGAGCTGAACGCGACGCTCGCCCCGCTCGGCCTCCACTTCGCCCCCGATCCGGCGACGACGAACCGCGCCACGATCGGCGGCATGATCGGGAACAACGCGTCGGGGATGCGGAGCATCCGCTACGGGATGACGATCCATCATGTCGAGGAAACGCGCGCGCTTCTCGCGGACGGATCGCTCCTCCACACGCGGGACCTCGACGCGGCCGCGCGCGCGCGAATCGAGCGAGACGGCGGCGCGGAAGGGAGGATCCTCGGCGGCCTTCGCGCGGTCGTGGACCGGCATCGCCCAAAGATCGAGGAGCGCTTCCCGAAGGTGATGCGCAAGGTCGCCGGCTACAACCTCGACGCGTTCCTCTCGAACGATCGATGGAACCTCTCGAACCTCCTCGTCGGGAGCGAGGGGACGCTCGCTCTCCTTCTCGAGGCCCGCGTTCGGCTCGAACCACTCCCCGCACAAACGATCCTCTGCGTTCCCCATTTCGTGACGCTCCGCGCCGCGCTCCGCGCCGTCCCCGCGATCCTCCCCCACGATCCCTCCGCGATCGAGGTTCTCGACGAGATCCTGATCCGCGAGGCGCGCGCGAACGCGAGCACCGCGGCGCTCTCAGGATTCCTCGAGAAAGACCCGCGCGCGGTTCTTCTCGTCGAGTTCTCCGGAGCGGTGAAGGACGAGTGCCTCGCGCGCGCGCGGCGTTTCGCGGCGGAGATCACCCGGAACGGAGAGTCCTTCGCCTCTCCGGTGCTCGAGAGCCGCGCCGCGCAGGCGAACGCTTGGGAGGTTCGCCGCGCCGGCCTTGGGCTTGCGCAAGCGATCCCGGGGAGCCGGAAACCGGTCCCCTTCATCGAGGACGCGTGCGTCCCGGTCGAGCATCTCGCGGACTATGTCGACGCGATCCATCGTCTCTGCGAGGAACGCGGAACCTACCCCGTGTTGTACGGGCACGCGAGCGTCGGCGTTCTTCACATCAAGCCCGTCCTCGACCTTCGCCTCCCAGAGGATGTCCGCGCGATGACGGAAATCGCGCGCGCGGCGTTCGATCTCGTGAGGAAGTACGGCGGTTCGTGGAGCGGCGAACACGGGGACGGCCTCGTTCGGAGCGCCTACCTCGAGGAGTTCTTTGGACCCGAAGTGTACGGCGCCTTCCGCGAGGTGAAGGATCTCTTTGACCCGCTCCGCATCCTGAACCCGGGGAAGATCGTCGATGCCCCCTCGCCGGAAGCGAACCTCCGCGCCGTGCCCGAGACGCATGTGCCGCGAACGTACTATCACTACCGCCGGGCTGGGGGGTTCCTCGCGGCCGCGCTTCTCTGCAACGGGGTCGGCGCCTGCCGGAAGACGCTTACCGGCACGATGTGCCCGAGCTACATCGCGACGCGCGACGAGGAGCACTCGACGCGCGGGCGCGCGAACGCGCTCCGCCTCGCGATGAGCGGTCTTCTCGGAACGAACGGGATCGGCGCGGAAGCGCTCCTCGAGGTGTTCGATCTCTGCCTTTCGTGCAAGGCGTGCCGCTCCGAATGTCCGAGCAACGTGGACGTCGCCCGCTTCAAAGCGGAGGTGCAGCAGGCGTGCCGGGACGCAGGGATGCGCCCCTCGCTCCGCGAGCGGATCGTCGCGCTCTCCCCGAAGCTCGCCCGGCGCGCGGCCGGGCCGCTCGCGCCCGTCGTGAACGCGGTCCAGCGCACGCCGATCTTTCGCGCTCTTCTCGAGCAGGCCGCCGGGTTCGATCGTAGGCGCCTTCTTCCCGAGTACGCGCGCCGTCCTCTCGACGCCGCGCTCTCCGGGCGGCGCGCGCAGAGCGGCGGACGCAAGGTCGTCCTCTTCGACGACACCTACATGCGTTTCCACGAGCCCAAGGTCGGGATCGCGGCGTTCGACCTTCTCGAATCGTGCGGCTACGAGGTCGTTCTCGCGAGGGCCGGATGCTGCCAGAGGCCGCGCCTCTCGCACGGCTTCCTTCGCGAGGCGAAGAGAGACGGGGAGAAGACTCTTCGCAACCTCGATCGCTTCATCCGTGAAGGATGGCCGGTCGTCGTCTGCGAGCCGGGATGCGCGTCCGCCCTCACCGACGACCTTCCCGACCTCGTGGACGACGAGGATCTCGCGCGCCGCGCGTCCGAGGGGATCTTCCCGCTCGAGGTCTTCCTCGACCGGGAGATCCGCGAAGGAAGGCTCGACGTACGGCTCGTCTCCGACGCGGCCGGGATCGCGCTCCACGGCCATTGCCATCAGAAGTCCCTGCACGGGACCGCGCCGCTCAAGCGGATCTATGCGCGCGTCGAGGGGCTTCGCGTCGACGAGATCGATTCGGGATGCTGCGGGATGGCCGGATCGTTCGGATATGAAAAAGAGCACTACGAACTCTCGCTCCGCGTCGGCGAGGATCGCCTCTTCCCGGCGCTTCGGGCGCTCCCGAAGGAGACGCGCGTCGTCGCCTCGGGCTTCAGTTGCCGCCACCAGATCGCGCACGGGGTCGGGATCCGCGCGGTGCATTGGGTGGAGACGTTGCGCGCGGCACCAGAGGTCCCCGGCAGATCCGCCTAAGAACGGCGAATGTCTCGGAAGATCAATGTCCTTGCCCGCTTCCTCTTTTCATGGTAGAGTGACTTCAAATCCCCCGATGACCACCAGCGATCGACCCGGTCGCATCCTCCCCCCGTGCGAGCGCAGAAGGTCGCATCGCGAGAGAGAGGTTTGACGAGCCCCGCATCACCCCGGCGAGCGGCACTCGTATCGGGCTCCCTTGTCGGGCCTTGCGCCGGCGCCCGCCTGCCCCGGCCTTCCCGCCCGCCCGCCCACGATCGCGCCCCCCCGACCCGAAGGACCTGCCGAAGAGCTGCACGAAGTCGATCCGGGTCGGCGAGGACCCGAAGTCCGCCGCGGGATGCCCCGAGGACCCGGCCGGAACGACTCGCGCAATCCCCCCGCCGAACCACCTCGCATCCGCGCTCCAGCGGAGGGAGTCGAACGATGAACAATCAAATGATTCCAGCCGAGCGCTCGATCCGCGCTCTGGCGATCGGTCTTATTCTCCTCGCCGTTCCCCGCGCGTCGGCGCAGATCGCCCCCGCCGACATGCGGAGCGGCGTCGCATCCGGAGTCGGCACCACGACGACGAGCCTCTTCACGGTTCCGGTCGACTCGGTCTTCGTGCTGACCGACTTCTCGTGGACCGCCGGCCGTCCCGCGGCAGTTCTCATCTCCTCCCCGCCGAACATTTCTGAGACCCAAGGCGGGTGGGCCGCCGCCCTCGGCCTCTACACCACAGGGGGACCGCTCCGCTGGTCCCAATGGGCGTTCCATGCGATCCACTGGTACTCACAGATGGACTCGCTCCTGGAATGTCCCTGCCACGGCATCCCCCAGTGGGGGAGCGCTGGAGGAGTCGGGCGGGGCGCCGCTGCGACCGAAGACCACTCGGGTCCGATCGACGTTCACTGGACGACCGGAATCGTCTTCGGGTCCGGATCGGGAGTTGATCTCTCGATCGCGATGACGAGCTGGCCCTATGACCCCCCCGTCGGCTGGAGCGCGTCCTGGTCCGGCTACCTCGTCCCGAGCGGGTTCTCGACGGGACTCGAGAGCTCTCCGAAAGCGGAATCGGTCCCCCGTTTCGGCTCCGCGCCGAACCCCCTTCGGGACGACACGCGGCTTTCCTTCAACCTCTCCCAGCCCGGAGCCGTGACCGTGGCGGTCTTCGATGTCCGGGGCCGGAGGGTCCGCGTCCTACACGAGGGGGAGATGGAGGCCGGATTCCACTCCCTCTCCTGGGACGGCCGCGACGCGAAGGGGAACCCGGTGGCGGATGGAGTCTATTTCGCGCGGCTCATCACGAACGAGGGAGAGGAGGTCGAGAAGCTGATTCGCCTTCGGTGATGGAAGGCGAGAGGGGAGCACGAATGGGTGCGCACCGAGGTTCCGGGTGGTGCGCGTCCTTCTTCTCACAGGGTCCAGCCGATGTTTCGCTCGTGAACGATCGGCGGTTTCTCGGCGGTCTTGGTCGGGCCGTCCTCCCGTCGCGTCCGCCGCCCGCGCGATCGACGGAATGGGACGGCCGTATCGTTCGCGGACCTCCCTCCGGCCCCCCCGTGTCCCGGTGCCTCCTCGGAGGGAGACGAACAGCGGGGATCGCGGCGAGCGCCCGGGGTGCGCGCGAACGCTTCTTTCCTCCTCGTTGGGGTCGGGTTTTCCGCTCGCGCTCGGAAAGCCGGGGGTCCGGCGCAAATCAGCGACTCTCGTCCGGAGAACGCCGAACCCGGTAGATCCCCACGCGGGGGATCCCGTTTCGCTCGATCACCTTCTCCCGCTCGCCGGTCTCGGGTGCTATCCGGTCCTGCGGGTTCTGAAGATCATCGACGATGTAGTCGTAGCCGTGTTCGCGGTCCTGGAGGCGGCGGGGATCGGTGTGCGCGGTGCCGACGAAATAGGGCGCGAACAGCTTCCATGAACGTGTCTCGACAAGGACCCGCATGTGCCGAGCATCCTCCTTGCGGTTCAGGTACTCGGCCGCCAAGTCGAGCCCGATCGGCTCCCCGGTGGATGTGTTTTCCAGCACCCATCGTTTCGTAAGGAACGGATGGAAGTAGGCCGCGTAATCCGGATGGAGACGGAGAACCGGGAACGCTTGAGCGAACACGACCAGCACGACGACCGCCCCCCCGAGAAGGGCCGAACGGCCTCGAGACGCGACCCAGCGGCCCAGATGCAGGATCCCCATCGCCTGGAGAAGCACCCACGCCGGAGACGAGAGAATCAGGTAGCGGGGGAGTTTCGTTCCGGCGATGCTGAGGCCGAGGATCCAGAAGAGGCCGTACCCGACGAGTGCGCACACCACACGAAACTCGACGGGACGAGCGCTCCGGTTCCGAAGGGAGACCCCTATCGCTCCGGCGATCAGGACCCAGGCGAGCGGAGCGCTCCAGTAGAGCGCATAGACAGGATAGAAGAGCGCGTTCGGAGAGTTGGTCATCTCGCCCAGGAAGAGAAGAGGAGGACGGTTCACCGGGAATCGGATGGCTTCGTACGGAGCTAGGATCACCTCCCGGATCGTTCGGAGGTCGTCCATTCGCATGGGAACCACGCAAGCGATCAGGACGAGAGACAGCCCCGCGGCCAGAAAGCCGAATCCCGATAGAGAGAAGCAGGACCGGCGGCCCCCGGCGATCAGCGCCGGAAGCGCGAAAAGAACGAGGAGCGGAGCCACGGGGACTCCGAAGGACCGCCAGGTCCAGAAGCAAGGACAACAAGCCGCGAATGTGCCAAGAGTGACGGCTCCGGCCAGAAGAACGGCCCCGAGCGCCCGCCGGGTATCCAGAGTTCGAAGCCCGAGATGCCACGCGAGGAGAGGAGGCAGCAGAAGAAGAAACGCCGCCGCGATGCTCTTGTTGATGCAGGCGAGCCCGAAGGAGGCGCCGGCGAGAAACAGATCGCGCGACCTCTTCTGTCCCCCCTCGAGGTAGCAGAGCCAGGAAACCAGCGTGGTGGCCAGCAACAAGGTGGTCAGGGCATCCGTGGAGAGTCTCCTGCTTTCGGATAGGAGGAGCGCGTCGGAGACGAGCAGGAGAGTGCCGAGGAGCGCGAGCTCTCGTCCGAGCAGACGACCGAGAAGAAAGGCGAGAAGTAGGAGCGCGAGCCCCGTCGCGAGAGCGACCGGCCGGCGCGCCCGAGCCAGACGGTCGACGTACGGAGCGTCTCCCTCCTCGCCGAGAGCCTCCCCCGCCGAGAGTCCGAGCCCGCCCAACCACAAGGTGGGAAGACCGGGGTGAGCGATCAGGAGCGTCCCGGAGAAATCTCCCTTTCGCAGCGCGGAGGCGAACTTCCCGCAAAGGGAGAGCCAAGTCGGCTCGTCGGGTTTTAGATGAGATCTCAAGGAATCCAGGCGCGGGAAGAAGACCAAGAACACGATCGCCGCCGCAACAACGACTGGGACGGCTCGGCATCGCCAACTGCTCATCGTGCCGCTCCACTCGGGTACGTCATTCCGTCGCGGCCGTCTCTCGCGCGCACCGGGATTACGTCCCCGAAGCCAAATCCGCGATCCTCTTCCGCGCGGTCTCGTTCCCCGGATCGACCGCGAGGACCTCGCGAAGGGCGGCGATGGCCCCCTCGCGATTTCCCATCGACCGGAGCGCGAGCGCGAGGTTCATGCGTGAAGGAATATCGCGCGGATCGAGGCGGGCCGCCTCGCGGAAGGCGCCGGCCGACTCGGCGAGCCGTCCCTCCCGAAAGAGGAGGTTTCCCCACTCGAACCACACGTCCCTCCTCTCAGGCGCGATTTCCGAGGCTCTTCGAAGGAGCGGAGCCGCCTCGGCGTCCCGCCCGGTCGAGGCGAGCAGCTTGCCGAGGTTGAGAAGGGCGACGGGATCCTTCGGAGCGAGCATGATCGCACGCCGGAGAAACGTCTCCGCCTCCTCGACGCGTCCCGTCTCCGCGAGAAGACCGCCGAGGTCGATGTGCGCGTCCGGGAAGTAGGGATCGATCGCGAGGCTCCGGCGATAGAGCGCTTCCGCGCCCTCCTTGTCCCCGCGCGCTTCGAGATGCTCGCCGAGGCTCACCGGAACGCGCGGGTTCACGGGATCGAGCTCCATCGCTTGGAGAAGCTCCGCGAACCCTTCTTCTTCCCTCCCCTCGCCGAGAAGAACGACCCCGAGGTGATAGCGCACCGCCGCGAAGCGCGGGATCTTCCGAGCCGCCTCTCGGTACGATTCGATCGCCTCCTCCGTGCGCCCGAGACGCGCGTTCACGTTTCCCCGGTGAAAAGCCTCCTGTCCCTCCGCGGCGACGCCGAGACCGAACCAATCGATCGAGGTCCCGGCGTGCGCCGCGGCGAGAACGAGAACCGGCGCGGCGAGCGTCCTCCACGAGCGCTCGAACGCTCTCCGTCCGACCACGTCGAGGCCGCGCGCGGCCAAGACGATGAGCGGCACGACCATCGGGAGGCGGAAGCGCGCGCACACGAAGAAGAGAACGACCGAGAGCCCGTAGAAGAGAAGAAAGAGAAGGAGAAGATTCGCGCCGCGGTTCCGACGTCGATCGAAGAGAATCCCGACGAGCGCGAGCGGGAGAAGAACCGCCAAGGAGACGAGAGGAAGCGAGAGAACGCCGTTCGCTCGTCGATAGAGAGCGATGTCGCGGTTGTTGCCGATCTCGTACGCGGAGAGAAGATACCCGGTCTTTCGAACCAGACCCGCGGCGAAGAGGAAGGGATCGCCGGCGATCGTGCGGAGCGCCTCGCGGAACCAATAACGCGAGATCTCGTTTTCGCTCGGAACGCGCCCGAGGCGAGCGGCGGTCTGGCGGACGATGTCGTCGTTCCTCCACGAGGCGAGCCCGGGAAAGACGGCGTGCCGTCCGTCCGCCTCCCGGTGGTTCCCGATGTAGAAGTTGAGCCCCCCTTGCGTGGAAACAAACACCCACTCCCCCGTCGCCGCGCGGTTCCGCAGCACGACCGGCGCGAGAACGAAGATCATCCCGATGAGAACGAAGAACGCCCCCCGGCGCCCGCGGAGAGCGAGCCAAAGAAGCGCCGCAGGAAGAAAGAGAAGGATGTTCGGCCGCGCGGCCGCGAAGAGACCGATGGCGGCGCCCGCGAGAAGCGCGTCGCGCGCGGTCCGCGTTCGGTCCGCGCGAAGAAACGCGAGAAGAACGAGCGCGGCGAGAAGGGGAAGAACCGACTCGATGAGAAGCTCCCCCTCGAAGTAGACGACGATCCACGCGAGCGCGCCGAGAAGCCCCGCGAGGAAGCCGACCGTGCCGCCGTAGATTCCCCTTCCGAGGAAGACGAGGAGAAGAACGGTCGCTCCCCCGAGAAGGAGCTGCACGAAGCGCGCCGCGGCCGGGTCGGGACCCGCGATGCGGTAGATTCCCGCGAGAAAGAGCGGATAGAACGGGCCGCGGAAGGCCGCCTCCTCCGAGAGCCAATCTCCTCCGAGAAGCGCGACCGCCTGATCGTGGAACCACTCCGCGTCGAGCATCGGCTCGCGGAACTCGGGATGGTCCCCGTAGCTTGCGAAGTAGGCGATCCGAAGGACGAGCGCCAGGACGATCAACGCAAGAATCGGACCGGCGCGGCGCATCGCGGACATCGTTCCTCCCCGTCCGATTCTAGGCGCGCCCGCCGCACTTGCCAAGGCGGTTCAGGCTCGTTACCCTTACGCACGAGACCAAGAGAGGAGGAAACGGATGCCCGACCCGACGCCGAACGCGCCGGAGACGCGCGCCGCGCGAAGCGCCCCGAAGACCGCCCGGGTTGCCGTGCTCCGCGCAACCCCCGCGAACGTGAAGGAACGATACAAGGAGCTGCTCCGCTCGATCGCCTACGACGAACACCTGCCGCGGACGAGCGACACGGCTTTCAAGATCAATATTTCATGGGGGAAATTCTATCCCGCCTGCTCCACGGCGCCCTGGCAGCTCGACGCGGTGATCGAGACTCTTCTCGAAGACGGCTACAGGAAGGAACTCCTCCACGCCTGCCACAACAACACCGTCGTCGTGAGCGCGAAGGAAGGAGAGAGAAGGAACAAGCACCTCGCCGTCGTCCGGAAGCACGGCATCCGCAACATCCATCTCTACGAAGGGGAGCCTTGGGAGATCTACCGGCCCAAGGGGGAGTATCTCGTCCTCGACAAGATCTACCCGGAGGGCGTGCACATCCCGAGACGCTTCCACGGAGAGAACATCATCCATCTTCCCACGATGAAGACCCACGTCTTCACCACGATGACCGGCGCGATGAAGAACGCGTTCGGCGGGCTTCTCGACCGGAAACGCCACTGGACGCACAGCGTGATCCACGAGACGCTCGTCGATCTCCTCATGATCCAGAAGGAGGTCCACAGCGGGATCCTCGCGGTGATGGACGGAACGGTCGTCGGGGACGGTCCGGGGCCCCGCTGCATGACGATCAAGGATGGGGGCTACATCCTCGCCTCGGCCGACCAGGTGGCGATCGACGCGGTCGCCGCGAAGATGATGGGCTTCGACCCGATGGAGCTCCGCTTCATCCGCCTCGCGCACGAGAAGGGGCTCGGCGTCGGGAACCCGAAGGAGATCGAGATCGTCGGCGAGAAGATCGACGCGGTCGATTTCGGATGCCGGCGCGCCGACACCTTCGCGAGCCGCGGCCAGCACATGCTTTACCATGGAATCTTCAAACCCTTAGAGACTCTTCTCACGCATACCCCTCTCGTGATTCTCACCTACATCGCCTCGTGGGCCTATCACGATTGGTATTGGTACCCGGCGATCGGCCGGGGACGCGTGAAACGCTACATGAAGACCGGGTGGGGCGAGCTCTTCCGGAGCTACTGATGGAGGCGCGCGTCGCGTACGGCTCCGGCTTCGTCCCGATGAAGATCCCGGCGGGGATCGCGGCCGATATCCTCGATGCGGAAGAGCCCTTTCCGCTCGCCGATCCGGCACAAGCGATCGCCGCCGCGCTCGCTTCCCCGATCGACTCTCCTCCTCTCGCCGATCTCGCCCAGGAGCGCTCCTCGGCCGTCGTCCTCGTTCCCGACGCGACGCGCCCCCTCCCTCTCTCCGTCGTGCTTCCACCGATCCTCGACGCGCTCGAAACCGCCCTCGCGCGGGAGAGGATCACGATCCTTTTCGCGACCGGCATGCACCGCCCCGTGAGCGAAGGCGAGGCCGCGCATCTTCTCGGTTCCGAGCTCGCCGGATCGATCCGGTGGATCTCGCACGACTGTGAAAGGACTCGGACGATCGGCCGCGCCCCGCGCGGAACGCCGATCGCCTTGAGCGAGACTCTTCTCGAAGCGGATCTCCGCCTCGCGGTCGGTCTCGTCGAGCCGCACCTCCTCGCCGGCTTCTCCGGCGGGCGCAAGCTCGTCGCGCCCGGCGTGATCGGTCTCGAGGCGATGTCGGTCCTTCACGGCCCCGAGATCGTCGGGCACCGAAAGGCGCGCGCCGGAATCCTGGACGGCAATCCGTTCCACGAGGAAGCCCTCGCGATCGCGCGCGCGGCCAGGCTCGACTTCGCGGTGAACCTCGCGATCGGAAAAGGGCGCAGAATCTCCGGCGTGTGGGCCGGCGAGATCGATCGTTCGCATCGCGCCGCCTCTTCCGCGGTCGAGAAGAGCGCGCGGGTCGCGACCGATGGAGAGCGAGACCTCGTGATCACCTCAGGGGGCGGGGCGCCTCTCGACGCGACGTTTTATCAGAGCGTGAAGGGAATCGTCGGCGCCGAGGCGCTTGCCCGAGAGAGAGGCGCGGTTCTCCTCTGCGCATCGTGCGGCGAGGGATGGGGGAGCGAACCCTTCGTTTCGCTTCTCGAAGAGGCGCGCGACCTCCCCTCGTTTCTCGAGTGGGCCGCGAGACCCGGCTCTTTCCGCAAGGACCAATGGATGGTCCAACATCTCCGGGAGGCGATGGAAAAGGTTGAAGTCTATCTCTTCTCGGAGCGTCTCGACGCGAAGAGGGCGCGCGCGTTCGGGCTCAAGCCGGTCCGCTCGCCCGAGGAAGGGATCGAGGCCGCGCTCGCCGGCATTGCCGATCCCTCGGTCGCGGTGATCCCGCGCGGCCCGTACACCTGGGCCGTAGCCTAGGCTCGCTTCGTCATCGTCTTTGCAGATCCGCGAGGCGCTCGCGCGCTTCTTCGTCGTCCGGATGGAGGCGAACCGCGCGCGAGGCGGCGCGAATCGCCTCCTCGAGGCGGTTTTCCCGTTCGTACAGGACCGCGAGCTTCCGCCAGAACTCGACATGGGTCGAGTCGACCGAGACCCCGCGCTCGAGAACATCGATCGCCTCCCGAATCCTCCCTTCCTGGCCAAGGATGAGCCCGAGGAGATCGTAGGCATCCGGCGTCTTCGGATCGAGTGAGAGAAACGAGCGAAGCGACGCCTCGGCTTCGGCGCGATCTCCCTTCAAGAAGAGCGCCAGCCCGAGACACCACTCCGCGTCCGCGTGCGACCGATCGACGGCGAGCGCGCGACGGAACCAACGGATCGCCTCTTCATACTCCCCCTTCGCTGCGTATGCCTTCCCCACGTTTGTGAAATCGACCGCTCCTCCCTTCGCCCGCGCCGCCCTCTCGGCAAGAAGAACCGACGCGTCCCCGTAGCCGGACTCGGAGAAGAGAAGAGCGAGCGCGCTCGATGCGCGGCGATTCGGATCGTCGTAGAGCGGGTCGCGCGCCGTCGTCGCGAGGACCATCGGGACCGCCCGGTCTCGGTCGGCGTTCGCGACGACCCACGGAAGCGTGTGAAGAACCATCGCGCCGAGCAACAAGACCGGGCGAGAGGGCGCGAGAGACGAAGACGGCGGCACGAAGACCGCGGCGATGAGAAGAAGAAGCGGAAAGACCGGAAGGGCGAGCAGATCCCAGTCGCGGCTTCCGAGACGCGGGTCGACGAGGAGAAGAAAGAGAACGCCTCCGAGCGCGGCCGACCCGATGAACCGGACGAGGGGACTTTCTTCGCGGGAAGAACCGCGCGCCGATCCCGAGAACCGGAGAGAGGGAAGGAGCAGCGCGCCCCCGAGGAGAAGGAAGAGCACGTTCCCCGCGAGCGCGAGGTGGTCCCGCGAGAAGATCGAGTAGGGGGCTTCCGACGAGGTCGCGAGCGGAAGGAGGGCTCCCTCCTTCTCGTAGGTTCCCCGCGTCGTGAACACATAGGCGCCGAGAAGAACGAGCGCGAGCGCCGCGCTCGGAGCGGCGAGGCCCGAGCGTCCGCGAAGAAACCGCGCGCCGAAGAGAAGGTAGACGAGGACAAGGGCGTGCATCGGCGCGTAGAGCTACACGTGGCCGAGGAAGAGGACGAGCGCGCCCGAGAGAAGGATCGTGCCGGCGACGAGAACCCGAGCGGACGGATGCGAGGCGATCTCTCGCGCGATCCGCGGCGCGACGCGGAGAACCGCGAGCCCCGAAAGCCCGCTCAGGATGACGAAGGGAATCGTAGGTCCTACCTCCCGACCGCCTGCGAGGAGAAGCGCGTGGAGACCGCGCGCGACGAGGAACGTTCCATACCCGGCATGCCCCGCTTCGTACGGATCGCCCGAGTCGAGGATCCCCGCGATCAAGAAGCCGTCCCCGGAGAAGAGATTCCGCGAGCGAAGGAGAGCGAAGAGGAGGATCCCGATCGCCGTGGCGAACGCCGTTCGCGCGATGCCGGGCAAGGGAAACCGGCGCGCGGCGCGCTCGACAAGCGAGGCGAGCCCCGCTCGCGCCGGAGGAACGAGAAGCAGCGCGAGGAGCGCGAACCATGCCGCCCGCGCCGCGAGCGGAACGAACCGAAGATGGTGGGCTCCCCAAAGGACCTCGGGCATCACGAACGCGGCGAGGAGATGAAGCAGAGCGAGGAAGCCGAGACCGGCGACGAGCGGCCCCTCGCTCGGTGTTCGCGGAGGCTCCTTCTTCGATCGGCAGGCTGCGTCGACCGCGCGCCCGGCCTGCACCCGGCGAACATCTCCCATGGGCCGAGGATAGCATGCCGCGCGGCCTCTCCCACTCAGGGAGCGGGGATGCGGTTCAAATCCTCCGGCTCGATCCGCCGGAGCGCCTCCTTCGCTTCCAAGTTCCCCGGATCAAGCGCGAGCGCGCGGCGAAGCGCGTCCGCCGCCTCGCCGGTGCTTCCCGCACCCGAGAGAAGAATCCCGATCCGGATCCAGCTTTCGGCGTCCGATGGTTCGATCTCCACCGCACGCCGAAAAGAGGCGAGCGCCTCTTCGTAGAGGCGCTTCTCGGCAAGGACGAATCCGAGCGCGCGGTGGGCCTTGGCGTACTCGGGGGCGAAGAGAAGGACCGTGCGGAGCACCTCCTCCGCCCGCCCCGCCTCGCCGAGCCTGAGCAAGGAGTGAGAGAGGTTGACGTAGACTTGCGCGTAACGCGGCTCGAGCTCGATCGCCCTCGAAAGAAGCCGCACGGCTTCCGCGTGATCTCCCCTCCTCGCGCGGCTCGTCCCGAGGTTGAAGAGATTCTGAGCGTCCTCGCGGATCGAGGCCGCTCTCTCGAAGAAGAGCGCCGCCTCGTCGGAATAGCCGGCCTTCGAAAGAAGAACCCCGAACGCCTTCGGCGCGCGCGCCGCGGGGTTCGCGTAGTGAGGATCGCGGATCGTCATCGCCACGGTCATCGCGACCGCCCGATCGCGATCGATCTGCGCGGCGATCCAAGGGAACGAGTGGAGGAACATCGCGCCGGCGATAAGCACCGCCGTTCCCTCCCCCGTTCCGGCGCGCGCCCCAAGAAGCGCGTGTCCGAGCCAGAGAAGACAAGGAAAGACGGGAAGCGCCATCAGGTCCCAGTCGCGACTCCCAAGGTACGGATCGACGAGGAGAAGATGGAGAAGCGAAAGAAGCGCCGCTCCGCCGAGGAACCTCCCGATCCGGCCTTCGTCCTCCGTCCGAGCCCGCACCTCTTGATTCATAAAACGAAGGAAGAAGAGAAGAAGTGCGCCGCCGAGGAGGAGGAAGATCTCGTTCCCCACGAAAGCCGCGTGATGACGGGAGAGAAACGCGTAGGAGTGCGCTCCCCTCTCGAAGAGCGGAAGGAACGCCTCCGAGCCGCCATAGAACTTCTCCGTGTAGCGGAAGATCCCCCACCCCACTGCTGCGCCGGCGAGAAGGAGCGCCCCGATCATCAGGAACCGCCGCCGTCCCGCGGGCGAACCGCGTCCGAGAAGAAGGAGCCACGAGGGAACAACCGCGATCGCCGAGATGTGGAGAAGCACGGCAAGAAGGAGGGCGGCGCTTGGCAGAGCGAGGGATCCGCGTCCGCGGAGATAGCGGACCGTAAGAACCAAGTAGAAGAGAAGCGCCGCCTGCATGAGCGGGTAGTACTCCACGTATCCGAAGAAGAGGAGCATCCCTCCGGAGAGAACGATCGACGCGAAGAGAAGCGCGCGCTCCGCGCCTCCCGAGACGAGAGCGCGCGAGGCGGTCCGGGCGAGGAGAACAACCGAGGCGCCGGCGAGAGTGCTCGTCCCCACGAAGGCAGCCGCGCCCCCGATGTCGGGGAGGACCGCGCGCATCGCGGCATAGATTCCTTTGTGGATCGCGAGCGACACGAAGCCGGCGGCGCCGAGCCCCGTCTCCTCGGGATTCCGCACGATCGACGCGATGAGAAGCCCATCCCCGAGGAAGTGGTTTCTCGTGCGGAAGAGGAAGAAGACGAGCCACGAAACCGCGAAAAGGAGCGCGGCGGCGGCGGTCCGCTTCGCGGCGAGGAAGGCGTCCGCTCGGCGCGCCGCGTCCGCAAGACCGGCCCTCCCCCGCGGAAAGAGGACCGCGGCGAGCGCGACGATCCAGACCGCCCATCCCCACGGCGCAAGAAAGCGAAGGTGGTGCGCGCCCCAGAACCTCCCGGCGAGAGCGAAAGACGCGACGAAGTGAAGCGCGAGAAACGCCCCGAAGGCGAGCCACACGACCGGTCGCACGGAGAGTCGAGCCTCGTTCCCGCGGTTCGTTCTCACGCGCCGGCCCTCCGACCGCATCTTAGCCCAGACGACGCACGCGTTTCCTGCTGCGGCTGCGGATCGCGGCCTCCAGGCTACAGGGGGCGCGGCGCGCGGTCAAACCCTGCCGCGGCGCGCTCCTCTTCCAGCATCTCCCGGAGGATCGGCTCCTCCGCGGCGAGCGAGGCGAGGCTTCGCACGTTCACCGTGCGCGCCCCGTACTGCTCCTCGATCATCCCCTCGATCGCGAAGGGCCCGGGCCCGCGCGCTTCGGCGAGAAACCGTTTGAACACCGAAGGAAAAAGCGTGCACTCGACGAGATCGAACTCATCCTCGATCGTGAGAAAGAGCATCTCCTCCCCTCTCGAGGTCCGCACGCGGCGCGAGGCGGCCGGAATCCCGAGGAGCCTCACCGGGCCCCGGCCGCGGCGGAGAAGCTCGCGCGTATCGTGAAGCCCCGTCGCGATTCCGTTCCCTCGGAGAAGCGCGATCGGATGCGCCGAAACGGCGAGGCCGAGGATCTCGATCTCGTAGCGGAGCCGTTCCTCGAGCGAGAACGCTCGGAGCTTCGGCCGCGCCGGATCGGAAGGGTATTCGTCGAACATCCCCGGGGCCCTCCTCCCTTCCCTCCGCCTCTCCTCGAACGTCGCGAAGAGCTCCCAGAGAAGCTCGGCCCGCTCCGCGCCGGTCGCATCGAACGCCCCGACGAGAACCAGGTTCTCCGCCTCGCGGCGCGAGGGACGCGCGCGCCGGAGGAAATCCGCAAGCGAGCGAAACGGTCTTTCCGCGAGAATCCGCTCGCGGACCGGCGCCGAGAGATTCCGCACGAGCGCGAGCCCGACGCGCACGCGGCCCTCCTCGAGCGTGAACTCCTCCCCCGAACGGTGGACGCACGGAAGAAGCACCTCGATCCCCCGCCGCCGCGCCTCCTCGACATGCGCGCGGAGCGGGTACATTCCTTGATGGTTGTTGAGAAGCGCGACCGCGTGCTCCGCTGGGAAGTTCGCCTTGAGATAGGCGGTCTGATACGCGAGAACCCCGTATCCCGCCGCGTGCGCCCGGCAGAACGAGTAGCCGGAGAAACGGGCGAGGAGCGACCAGATCTCCTTCGCCGCCTTCGGGTGCACGCCGCGCCGGATCGCCTCTGCGAGGAAGCCGTTCGCGAGCGCCCGCATCGACTCCTCGTCCTTCGCCTTCGCGATCCTTCGCCGGAGAAGGTCCCCCTCCTCGAGCGTGATCCCCGCGACGCGGCTCGCCGTCGCCATCACGTCCTCCTCGTAGAGGAGAATCCCGTACGACTCCGCGAGAAGCTCCTCCATCGCCGGATGCGGAACGGCGACCGGCTCGAGCCCGTGCGCGCGCCGCACGAACAGTTCCTTCATACCCGAAGAAGCGGGACCGGGGCGGATGAGCGAGTGCGCGTCGATCGTTCCCTTCATCGAGGAGGAGCCGATCATCTTGAGGAGGTTCCGCATTCCGGGCGACTCGATCTGGAAGCAGCCGAGCGTCCTTCCCTCTCGGAGAATCGCGGCGGTCCTCTCGTCGTCGTGCGGGATCGTATCGAGGTCGATCTCGACGCCGCTCGTCTCGCGCGCGAGGCGGAGCGTCTCGCGGATCGTCGAGAGCGCCCGGTTTCCGAGGAGATCGATCTTGACGAGCCCCGCCTCCTCGATCGCGTGCATCTCGTACTGCGTCACGACGATCCCCTTCGCCGCCTCCTCGAGCGGAACGCAGCGGTCGATCGGACGGTCGGCGATCACGATCCCCCCGCAGTGGATGCCGAGGTGGCGGGGAAACCCGCGGATCGCGTCGGCGAAGCGGAGAATCGCGCCGTACGGCTCTCGATCGAGCGGATAGTCGCGAAGAAGCGGCGACCTTCGGAAGAGCTCGGAAAGGGGGAGATCGGAGACGTGCGGGATCCGGCGGCTCGCGCGGTTCACCGCTTCCTGAGGGAGCCCGAAGGCCCGCGCCGCGTCGCGAAAAGCGGACCGCGGATGATAGTGATGGTGCGTCGAGATCATCGCGACCCGGTCGCGCCCGTACCGTTCGTAGGCGTACTCGATCACCTCGTCGCGGCCCCGCCAGCAGAGATCGACGTCGAGATCCGGCCAGTCGTCGCGGAGCGAGTTCAGGAAACGCTCGAAGTATAAACGATATCGGATCGGGTCGACGCTCGTGATGCCGAGAAGGTACGCGACGAGCGAGCTCGCTCCCGAGCCGCGCCCGACGACCGGGATCCCGCGCGCGCGCGCGAAGCGGACGAGATCGCCGACGACGAGAAAGTACTCGAGGAAACCCATCCGGTCGATCGTCTCGAGCTCCTGCTGAAGACGCCGCGTGATCTCCGGCGTGATCGACGCTCCGTAGCGGCGCCGGAGCCCTTCCTGCGCGAGGGCGTGAAGACGCGCGTAGGGGGTTTCTCCTTCCGGGAGCGGGAAGCGGGGAAAGATCGTCCCCTCCCCCGTCGGATCGAACGCGCACGCCTCGGCGATCGTGAGGGTGTTCGCGAGCGCCTCGGGAACCTCGCGAAAGAAGGCGGCCGCCTTCTCGGGGGGGCGGAGGTACCCTTCCGGAGGCGCGGCCTCCCCCGGCGGGGCCTTGCCGACGAGCGTGTTCGTCCGGATCGCCGCGAGAACCGCGGCGAGCGCTCGATCCTCCGGGGCGCGGAGCGGCGCCGCCCCCCCGGCGACGACCCCGACGCCGAGCCGGCGCGCCTCGCGGCGGCGCTCGCGGACCGTGCGCGCCGCCGCGCCGAAGGGAAGCTCGATCCAGAGGGCGCCCGGCGGAAGAGCCCGGCGGACCGTCTCCGCGAGAGGCCCTCCCTCGGCGAGAACGAAAAGGCCGCCCGCGTTCTCCTCGACCGCGCGCGCGAGGTCGAACGCATCCTCGAGCATCCGGCGCGTCACGATTCGGCAGAGGTTTCCGTACCCCTCCCGGTCGCGCGCGAGAAGAACGAGACGCGCGCCGGAGGCGTCGTCCACCTCCGCCCCGACGATCGTTCGGATCCCGGCCGCGCGCGCCGCCACGCGGAAGAGAATCGCTCCATAGAGGTTGTTCCGGTCGGCGAGCGCCGCCGCGGAGAAGCCGAGCGCGGCGAGCCTCTCCACGAGAAATGGAATCGGCGCCGTCCCGCGGAGGAGCGAGAAATTACTTTGTAAGTGAAGGGGTACGTAGCACGAAGCCATGGCTGTTCCGCTCGAGCTTTCCGACGAGATCGAGGCTCCTTCCCGCGACGACGGACGAAAAACCGAACCGATCCCTCGCCTCGTCGAGCGCGCGGGAGAGGGCGGCGCTCCGCTCCGCCTCTTCCTCGTCGTACAGGTCGGTCTGGCGCGGGCCGCACCGCGCGATGTTCGCGAGCGAGACGCCGACGAGGTGGAGCGCCTCGCGCCGCGCGTAGACCCGCCGGAGGAGGTCGAGCGCCGCGCGGAGGATCGGCGGGTGGAGCGCGGCCGGCTTCGGGAGCGAACGGCTCATCGCCTCCGAGCCGCCCCCCGCGTAGCGGATCCGGATGCCCACCGTTCGCGCCTCGAGCCTGAGGGCGCGAAGCGCGCGCGCCGCCCGTTCGCTGAGGTAGAAGAGCATCCCCTCGATCTCGCGCCGGTCCGACGTGTCGCGGTGGAAGCTCGTCTCGCGCGAGATCGACCGAGGGATCTCCCTCTCCTCGATCACCGCCGTATCCTCGCCGCGGCAGCGCCGGAAGAGGAGATCCCCGTGAACCCCGAAGAGCTTCCGGAGCGCGGGAGCGGGGAACGCGCGGAGCTCCTCGATCGTTCGCACTTGAAGTTTTTCGAGCAGCGCGCCGTACGCGTGCCCGACGCCGGGGAGATCGCGGATCGGGAAGGGGGCGATCGTCTCCGCCTCCGTCCCGGGCGGGATGAAGCCGAGCCCGTCCGGCTTCGCCCGCTTCCCCGCCATCTTCGCGATCATCCGGCTCCGCCCGATCCCGGCGGTCACCGGGAGCCCGGTCTCCCGCCGCACCCGCTCGCGGAGCGCGTGCCCGACGGAAAGCGGATGCCCGTGGAGGCGCTCGGTGCCGGTCAGCTCGATGTACGCCTCGTCGAGAAACGTCTCCACGTTCGGCGAGACGTCGCGGCAGAAGGAGAAGATCCTCTCGGCGAGGGCGCGGTAGGTCGGGTACGAGCCGTCGAGGATGACGACCGACGGGCAGAGGCGCGCCGCGCGCGAGAGGGGCATCCCGTTGGAGAGGCCGCAGCGCCGCGCCTCGTACGAACAGCTCGCGATGACGCCGTTCCCGACGACCACCGGCCGCCCGCGGAGCGCCGGGTTCCGCGCCTGCTCCACCGACGCGAAGAACGCGTCGAAGTCGACGTGCAGGATCCAAGTCACCCGGGATTCTGGACCAATTCCTGCTGCGGCCCACGATCGCGAGCACGGGCTGGGAAGAGCTTTTTCCATGAAGTTTCTCCACTCCTCCCGCGGTTCCGACCGGTTTCTGTAGCGAGGGCCGGGAGCGCGTGGCGAGAGGCCGACCTGGACGAGCCGCTCCCGGAGGCGTAGCCCCAAGCTACGTCGAGGAAGCAGCGACGGAAGAGAGGCCTCGCAGCCCGCGATCCCGGTCCGCAGTAGGAAACCGGGAGGAATCACGGGAGGTCAGCTCTCCAACATCACGAAGTCGAGGTGCCAGCTCATGTCGGCCGAATCGAGATGAAGCTGGTAGACGTCCCCCGCCTCGTCGCTCACCGAGAAATAGAAGAGCTTCCTCCCTCCCTCCCGATCCTCCCATCGCAGGTTCACCTGCTTGACCCGGTGTCTCCGGTCGTTCCGCTTGAAGAGGAGCGGCGTCACCTTCCCCCCCTCGAAGTCGGCCCGCACCTTGATCCGCTCCTGGATCGACTCGACGCGCATCGCTTCGCCCCGTTCGAAACCCTCGAATCCCGGCCTTCTCAATATACTAGACATTTGTCGGGTAATCAAGAAGAAAATCGCCTAGAGATCGAGACGCCTCGGACGGTCCAACTGATTGAAAATCAATAGGTAAAATCGAACCGAAGCCGCCGGATGCGCCTCGCCTCCGGGCCGACCTCCGGGAGCGGAGGGAACCGCCTCGGCGGCCGCGCTACCCGATGCCGAGCGCGGCGAGAGAGAGGGCGAGATACGGGAGGATCAGGATCGAGAAGAACACCTTCTCTTCGGTCGTCCACATGGTTCACCTCTCAAGAAGGGGAGAGCGCGCGCCCGGCGCGGCCGCTCGCGTACGGACGGCATAGGGGAGGCGCCGGGCGCTCTATCCCCCTAGACGAGAGAACCGGCGATTTCGTTGCGGGGAAAAAAGAGAAGCGTCACCGGTACCGGTTCGTGATTGGAAGACGGCGGTCCTTGCCGAACGCCTTCGGCGTGATCTTGAGGCCGGGCGGAGCCTGGCGGCGTTTGTACTCGTTCGCGTCGACCATCCGGAGAACTCTCTCCACCGTCTCGCGTCCGCCGAGCCGCTCGGCGATCTCATCGGCCGAGAGATCGTGCTCGACGTACGCCTCGAGGATCGGGTCGAGCACGCTGTACTCGGGGAGCGAGTCGCTGTCCTTCTGGTTCTCGCGAAGCTCCGCCGAAGGAGGACGCGCGATCACGCTCCCTGGAATCGCCGGTCCGTCCGGCCACGTGTTTCTCCACGCCGCGAGCGCGTAGACGAGCGTCTTCGGAACGTCCTTCAACACCGCGAGCCCTCCGGCCATGTCTCCGTAGAGCGTGCAGTAGCCGACCGCCGTCTCGCTCTTGTTCCCGGTCGTGAGAACGAGCCATCCGAACTTGTTCGAGAGGGCCATGAGGAGGTTGCCGCGAACCCGCGCCTGGATGTTCTCCTCGGCGACGCCGGGCTCCGTCCCCGCGAAGGCCGGCGCGAGCGCCTTCGCGTACGCCAGGGCGATCGGCTCGATCGGGATCTCCACGAGCTCGATCCCGAGGCGGTCCGCCACCGCGTCCGCGTCGGCGCGGGTCGCCGCCGACGTGTAGCGGCTCGGCATCGTGACGCCGATCACGTGGTCCGGGCCGAGCGCGTCCCGCGCGATCGCGGCGACGAGGGCCGAATCCACCCCGCCGGAGAGGCCGATCACGGCGCGCGCGAAGCCGTTCTTCCGGAAGTAATCCCGAGTCCCGAGGAGAAGGGCGCTGTACACCTCCTCTTCCCTCGCCGGCGTTCGGATCGGACGCTGCCGGAGGGGAAGGCGCCGGGCCCCGTCGCCGATCGGCTCGATCCGGATCGTCTCCCATGCCGCTCCCTCTCCGGCGAGCGCAGGCCTTTCCTTCTCGTTCGAAACATCGACATCATAAAGAAGAAGATCTTCCTCGAAACGCTCGGCGAGGGCGAGAATCGCGCCTCCGCCCGAGACGACCATGCTCCCTCCATCGAAGATCAGCTCGTCCTGTCCCCCGACGAGGTTCACATAGAAGGAGGGCGTCCCGCACTTGGCGTTCGCCGCGGCGAGAACCTGGCGCCGGATCTCCACCTTTCCCGTGTGATACGGCGACGCGGAGATGTTGAGGATGAGGTTCGCGCCGGTCTCCCTCGCGCATTCGACCGGACGGCTCCCCACGATCCACGAATCTTCGCAGATGTGAACCGCGATGCGCGCCTTTTCGATGTCGAGGAGAAGACCCTTCTCCCCCGCGCGGAAGTAGCGCCCCTCGTCGAAGACCCCGTAGTTCGGGAGAAGATTCTTCCGATACACGCCGAGAAGACGCCCCTCCTGAAGGACCGCCGCCGCGTTGTGCGCGCCCTCCTCGGTCCGCTCCGGAAAACCGACGACCGCCGCGCTCCCCCGCGTCTCCGCGGCGATCCGCTCGACTTCCGCCCGGCAGTCGTCGAGGAAGCGCGTGCGAAGGAGGAGATCCTCGGGCGGGTAGCCGGAGATCGCGAGCTCCGGAAAGGCGACGAGGTCCGCGCCCTCGCTCTCCGCCCGACGGAGAAACTCGAGCACGCGATTCCCGTTCCCCTGAATGTCCCCGACCGTCGTGTTGATCTGCGCGAGCGCGATGCGCACCATGGCCGCTCCCTCCGGCGCGCGGAACACGCCGCGGGCTTCTTCTCGATTCGGGCGCTCCCGCCGCGCCTCCCCTTCCGCTCCGCGCGCAGGTTCCCAGACTATTCCGCCGCGAGGGCGCGGTCAAGCCAGAGCGCGCCTCTTTGCGCTCGGCGAGGGGCGCGACTTCCTTCTCATCGAGGGCACTCACGAGACCTTCGTGAACCGCCGCCGCGCGCCGATCTCCACCGCGATCCTTGCCTTTTTTCGGTACCTGATACCCTGTTTCCCCGAATTACACGAATCACAGGGAAATCGGGCATCCAATAGGGTATCAGGTACCGAATTACGCGGGCAGGATCCGCGCGTCCGACAACGCCCCCACGGCAAGTGACCGCGGTAAGTCGCCGCCGACCTCCCCCTACCAATATCTTTCGACGTGAATCGTTCCTTGCGGGTTCTTTCGGTGATGCCACTCGGAGAAGCCTCGCTCCCCGAGCTGCATCACCGCATCCTCGACCATCGCGGGGTTTCCGCAGAGAAACACATGATGGCGGGACGGATCGAGCCTCTCTCCGAAACGCTCCTCGAACGTCCCGTCGACGAGGATGAGGTTGACGCGCCCGGCAAGCCCGCCCCAGGGATCCTCGGGACTCGGCCGGGTGATGCTCGGCAGGTAGAAGAAGTTCGAGCAACGCTTTCGGATCGTCTCGAGCTCGTTCCGATACCCGAGATCCCAGCTCTGGCGCGCGCCGTGGAGGATCGCCCAGCGCCTCTTGCCCCCGCATTCCTTCTCGATCTTCGTCCGCACCATGCTGATGTACGGCGCGAGACCCGTGCCGGTCGCGACGAGAACGACCCCCTGGTCCTCGGGGACCGAGTCGAGCGTGAACATCCCGACCGCCTTCGGGGAGACCCAAAGGCGCGCCCCTTCCTCCAGCGCGAGAAGACGCGGCGTCAGCGCCCCGGAGGTCACGAGAACGATGTAGAACTCGAGATGCTCCTCGGTGCTTCCCGAGGCGAGCGAGTATGCCCTCTTGATCAGCTTCTCCGGCTCGGCGGCGGGATCCTCCGGCTCGCTCTCGAGAATCCGTCCCTCGCGGCCGAGAAGCCCAAGGACCGTGTACTGTCCGGGCTCGAACCGATAGGGGGTCTCGTCAGGAGCGATGCGGAGAACGACGAGCCCCTGGTTCAGGATCTCCTTCCTCTCGAGCGTCGCGTTGTACGGATTCATCAAGCCCTCTTTTCCGAAAGAGCGCGCGCGATCGCCTCCTTTAGTTTCTTGAGATCGAAAGGTTTGTAGAGAACCTCGACGACCCCTTCCTTCTTCGCGCGGATGCCGGTGTGCGAGGGGTCGTATCCGTAGGCGGTGATGAGGATCACTGGAAGATCCGGCGCGATCTCCTTCAGTTCAGCCACCACCTCGTTCCCCGACTTCTTCGGCATTCGGATGTCGCTGATCACGAGGTCGTACCTCTTCTCGCGGACCTTCATGATCACTTCCTCGCCGTCCTCCGCATCCTCCACCGTGAAACCGTCTCCCTCGAGGATCTCGCGCAAGAACTTTCGCACATGAAGTTGATCGTCCGCGACGAGAACCGCCGCCGACCGGCTCTCGAGCAGCTTCTGGAGGCTCCGATCGACATCGAGCATCGAAACCCCCTCGAGGTAGGGCTTCGTCTCGTACTCCTTCCCCTTCGCCATGAGCTGCAGCTTCTCCGTGATCTGCCCGATCCGGAGCGCCTCCTCCTGGATCACCCGGAGGCGATACTTCTCCTTCTCGACCTCCCGCTTCAGCCCCTTCTCCCTAAGCACCTCCATCACCTCCGGGTTTTGGTAGAAGCGGCAGGAAAGCTCGCAGGCAGCGAGAATCGACTGGAGGAAGTTGTTCACGCGGTCGGAGAGCATCGCGCCCACCTCGCCGAGCGTCGCGATCTTCTCCGCTTTGATGAGCTCCTGCTCGAGCTTGCGAAGCGGCCGAAGGTCCTTCGAGATGCCGGCCGTGCCGATCTCCTCCCCCTCCGAGTCGTACAGGATCGACGCCGAAAGAGAGACGGGGATCTTCTCCCTCCACTTCGCGCGGAGCAAGGATTCATAGTTGGAAATCCGCCCCGACTCGCCGCCCGGGCGCTTCGCCTCGAGCGCGAAGCGCACCCGCTTCGCTTCCTCGAGCGACGAATAGATGAGAACGACCGAGCGCCCGATCGCCTCGTCCGGGCGATATCCGAGAAGCTTCGAGGCGCCGCTGTTGAAAAGCGCGATCCGCCCGTCGGTGTCGGTCGTGATGATCGCGTCCGGCGAGCTCTCGATCAGCGTTTCGAGATAGGCCCTCGTCCGGCGCAGCTCGTCGATCAGCAAGCTCGTCTCGATGCAGAACGCCGCCTCGCGCGCGAAGAGCTCGAGAACCCGGATCGACTCCGCCGTCGGACGCCGGCCGTCGAAGGGATCGTCGACGGAGAGCGTGCCGATCACCTTCTTCTCCCGGCCGTGAAGCGGGAGGAAGAGCATGTCGTCCGGATGCCAATCGACGAACGAAGAGGCGTCGCGGCGGCTCTTGATCGCACGGCCGAGAACTTCTCGCCCCGTCTGGTCATCGTGGGGGATGAAGTAGGAGCTGCCGAGGCGGAAAGGCTCGTCG